>NZ_VPED01000003.1:0-166861 GCF_013417335.1 Acinetobacter sp. YH16031 | reverse complement strand
CTAAAGAGCCGTTGAAGACTACGACGTTGATAGGTTGGATGTGGAAGTGCAGTGATGCATGAAGCTGACCAATACTAATTGCTCGTGAGGCTTGACTATACAACACCCAAGCAGTTGTATATAAAGCGTCAATTGATTTCATATTGATCTAACGATCAGACGAAGCCTTGATTTAGTTAAGCTAATCGAACAGACTACAGCAACTCAGATACATCTGTTAATGCATTCTATTTGAAGAAAGCTAGGCAAACGAAGCGCAAGCAACGTAGATAAGACCATAGCGAGTAAGCATACCAGTTGTGCTGGCGACCATAGCAAGAGTGAACCACCTGATCCCTTCCCGAACTCAGAAGTGAAACCTCTTAGCGCTGATGGTAGTGTGGGGTCTCCCATGTGAGAGTAAGTCATCGCCAGCTCATTATTCCAAAAGCCCTCTGCTTACGCAGAGGGCTTTTTTTATGCGCTCAATTTAAAAAAATTAAGTCAAATTATATTAATTTACAAATCGTTTGAATACTGTTTAATAAAAATAAGTGATTAATAATGCTTAAAAAATTATAAAAAAATGACGTTAAAGTTCATGAAATCATTATGGTTTTGTGTGTTTTTTTATCAAACTATGTTATAAAAGTTAAAACGGCATGAAAATTGCTTATAAAACGAGATTTTTATTAGGGGGTCATATGAAATTATCAGTGGGATTACGAATTGCCAACTCGCTGTCATTAACTCCACAGTTACAACAAGCAATCCGCTTATTACAATTATCCAGTCTAGAACTAGAGCAAGAAATCCAGCTACAACTTGATAGTAATCCTTTGTTAGAAAAAGTTGAAGAGCAAATCAGTGTTGAAAGTCTTTCTACTGTTGATGCGAGTCAAAAGGATTTAACCAATGAACTCAATGCAGACCATCTTCCGGACGATCTACCTGTAGATACCGACTGGGATGATGTCTATACCCATCAACCGACAAGTCTAGGTGCAGCAGAGTTTGAAGAGCGCGAAGACAATCGTCAAAGCCAGCAAAGCTTACAAGAATATATGCTCGAGCAGGTTAATCTGCTGCACTTTTCTCGCATTGATCAGCTGATTGCATACTGCATTATTGATTCTCTAGATGAAAAGGGTTTTCTGGATGCAGAAATTTCCGAAATTACTGCATCAGTACAACATCTTTTATCTTCCATGGATTATGAGGAAGAAATCGAAGAGGATGAAGTACTCGTTGTTCTTAAGCATATTCAGCGTCTTGATCCGATTGGAGTAGGTTCCAGAAATCTAGCTGAGTGTTTATTGATTCAGCTGGATAGCCTACCAGTTAATACCCCTTGTCGTAATGATGCGGTTAAATTGCTGCAACATTATGAGCTGCTGATTACCAATGAATTACCAAAACTCATTAAGCAAACTGGTTTAAATCAGGAACAATTACGCTGTGCGGTTGATTTGCTAAAAACTCTTAAACCATATCCGGGACTGGAGTTTGAAAGTAAGGAATCTGATTATCAGATCCCCGATGTCGTGGTAATGAAAAAGAATGACTGCTGGCAGGTGACGTTAAACCCTGATGTGATGCCTAAGTTGAGACTAAATTCTTTTTATACCAATATGATTCGTCGTGCTGATCAAAGTGAAGATAATCAATACCTGCGTAATCAGATGCTGGAAGCGAAAAACTTTATTAAAAGTATTGATGAACGACATAAAACTTTATTGAAAGTAGCGACCTGTATTGTTGAACATCAGAAAAGCTTTTTAGAGATTGGTCCTGAAGGTATGAAGCCTCTGGTTTTACGTGATATTGCTGAAGAAGTTGAATTACATGAATCAACGGTATCCCGTGTAACGACTAACAAATATATGCTAACTCCTCGTGGTTTATTTGAACTGAAATACTTCTTCTCGAGTCATGTAGGAACGACTTCTGGGGGAGAGGCTTCATCTACTGCAATCCGTGCCAAAATTAAGAAAATGATTGCAGAAGAAAATGCACGTAAGCCTTTATCTGACAATGCAATTGCCAATCTTTTGAAAGAAGAGGGGATTGATGTGGCACGACGCACGGTCGCGAAATATCGTGAATCGTTACATATTCCTTCATCTTCTGAGCGAAAAGTCTTGATCTAGTTTTTGAAATTTGATTATTCTAGAGATTCATTATGACATCGTAATGAATCTTTTTTTCTTTTGAGGAATGGTGAAAATGATCTGAATAAATGCTTTAAATCACGATTTTGCTTGAGCAAGTTATTGTATTCTTTTCATTTTTAACTGTGACTCTTCTGATCCTAACGAAGGTGAGGGATAGAACTATGCAAATAACAATTCGTGGACATCATTTATCAATTACGCCAGCGATTGAAGAAACTATAAAAACGAAATTTTCACAGATGACCAAACATCTAGATCAGGTCAACAGCATGCAGGTTAAGCTTTCCAAAGATCATCAGATTGATAAGCGCTCAAAAAGAGGCAGTAGTAACCATATCGCAGAAGCGATTGTCCGTTTACCGGGTATTGAGTTTTTTGCCCATGCTAATGCTGATGACATGTATACCTCGATTAAAATTTTGACGGAAAAATTAAAAAAACAGATTGACCGATATCGCGAAATGCAGCTGAATCATCAGAGTTTAGCCATTTAAGCGACCAAATGGGGAAAAAGAGGTTTTTAAAAGCCTCTTTTTTTATATATATAATGTATGTGACTAATGAATTATTTTTTACATTTATAGTAAAATGACTCGTTTTACACCCTTAGTCCTATAAGAGGTCTTGTGATGAATAATGAACAGCTCGCTGAAATTTTAAAAGCCGCTTTTCCTGAGGCGGATGTTGCTGTGAGTGGTCAGGGCGGAAAATTCGATCTCCGTATTGTGGATGATCAGTTTGAAGGTAAACGTCCGGTTGCACGTCAACAAGCTGTTTATGCTCCTCTCAATTCCCATATTGCCAGTGGTGCAGTGCATGCTGTGACCATTCGTGCATTGACCAAAGAAGAATGGCGTAAAGCAAGCTTATTTGGAGCTTAATCAATTAATGGATAAATTCTTAATTCAGGGCGGTATTAAGCTCGACGGTGAAGTGCGTATTTCTGGTGCAAAAAATGCAGCGCTTCCATTATTAGCAGCAATGATTCTTGCTGATACGCCAATCACACTTAAAAATGTTCCAAATCTAAAAGATGTAAATACCTTGGTAAAGCTGATCGCAGGTCTTGGGATCACGATTAGTTATGAAGGCGATACAGTTATTGCAGATACCTCTACTTTGGATAACCAGTTTGCACCTTATGAACTCGTAAAAACCATGCGTGCTTCTATTTTGGTGCTTGGTCCTCTATTGGCGCGCTACGGTAGTGCAAAAGTATCCCTGCCAGGTGGATGTGCGATTGGTTCCCGTCCAGTCGATCAGCATTTGAAAGCATTAGAAGCTTTAGGTGCCGAGATTGAGGTTGAGGCCGGCTATGTCCATGCCAAAGTCGATGGTCGTCTGAAAGGCGGTGAAGTCGTATTTGATATGGTGACTGTGGGTGGTACTGAAAATATTCTGATGGCTGCAGTATTGGCGGATGGTGTGACCACGATTCGCAATGCGGCGCGCGAACCTGAAATTACTGATCTTGCTCAAATGCTGATCAAGATGGGTGCGAAGATTGAAGGTCTGGATACCGATACGCTAGTGGTTACCGGTGTAGAAAGCCTGCATGGCTGTGAATATGCAGTGGTTGCCGACCGTATTGAAACCGGTTCTTACTTGGCTGCTGCAGCTATTACGGGTGGCCGTGTTAAAACCACACATACAGATCCGGCTTTAATGGAAGCTGTACTGGATAAGTTTGAGGAAATGGGTGCAGAAGTCACTCGTGGTGATGACTGGATTGAACTGGATATGATGGGCAAACGTCCGAAAGCGGTGAGCTTCCGTACCTTGCCACATCCAGATTTCCCAACAGATATGCAAGCCCAGTTAATGGCAGTCAATGCTATTGGTCGTGGATTCGCCACAATTTCTGAAACGATTTTTGAAAACCGTTTTATGCATGTGCCTGAATTGGCCCGTATGGGAGCCAATATTCAGGTTGAAGGTAATGATGCTGTTGTGACCGGTGTAGAAAAACTTTCTGCAGCACCTGTGATGGCAACAGATTTACGTGCTTCATTCTCTTTAGTTCTTGCAGCACTTGCAGCCGAAGGAGAAACATTGATTGACCGTATTTATCATATTGACCGCGGTTATGAAGATGTCGAAGCAAAGTTACAAGGTTTAGGTGCCCAAATTAAGCGAGTAAGTTAATGAGTGATATGAGAAACGATGATCCAAACTTTGACGTAATGGGCAATTTTGATCATGGTTTAACGTTAGCATTAAGCAAGGGCCGTATCTTAAAAGAAACTTTACCTCTGCTTGAAACAGCAGGGATTAATCTGCTAGAAGATCCGGATAAATCACGTAAGCTGATTTTTCCAACCACGCATAAACAGGTGCGTATCCTGATTTTACGTGCCTCTGATGTGCCGACTTATGTTGAGAATGGTGCGGCAGATATCGGTGTAGCAGGTAAAGATGTGTTGATGGAACATGGCGCGCAAAATGTCTATGAACCATTAGATCTTAAAATTGCCAACTGCAAATTGATGACAGCAGGTAAAGTCGGCATGGAGCGTCCGAAAGGCCGTTTAAAAATTGCGACTAAATACGTGAATCTGACCCGTCAATACTACGCGAGCCTCGGTGAACAGGTTGATGTGATCAAGCTTTATGGTTCAATGGAACTTGCACCATTGGTGGGTTTAGGTGATTACATTGTTGACGTGGTCGATACAGGCAATACACTGCGTGCCAATGGTCTTGAGCCACTTGAAGAAATCTGCAAAGTCTCTTCACGTCTGATTGTGAACAAAGCCAGCTTTAAACGTAAGCAAGCATTGCTGAATCCGATTCTTGCTCAGCTTGAGCAAGCAGTGGAAGCACGCGAACAGGCGAAAAAAGCTTAAATTTAAGCTTTATCAAAGACCGCCCACTTTGGGCGGTTTTTTATTGCTGATTATAAATATAAGAAGCTCAATGCTTTCATCAATTTTATCAAAAGCTATTTCCAATAAAACTCATAGCACAAGTCTGTTCTAGCTACCGACAAAGTCTTTGAAAACAGGTAAACTAAAGCCTTCGAATTCAAACCTTATGGGTAAATTGATGCGACGTTTATCGACACAAGATCAAAACTTCAAGCAAGCGTTTGCTGACTTGTTGGCTTTTGAAACCGTGAATGATCCTGAACTTTTAAAAACTGTAGACCAGATTATTGCTGACGTACGTCAGCATGGTGATGCTCATGTTCTTAAATTGACTCAGCAGTTCGATCGACATCCAGCGCATCAATTTTCAGATTTGGAACTGACTCAAGAGCAACTTAAAGCAGCTTTCGAAGGCTTAACGACTGAAGTGCGTGAAGCTTTAGAATTGGCTGCAAACCGCATTCGTGAATTCCACCAGGCACAAAAACAGGATGGTTGGACGTATGTCGACGCTCTAGGTAATACCTTGGGTCAGAAAGTGACGCCATTGGATCGCGTAGGGATCTATGTTCCAGGTGGCTTGGCTTCATATCCATCTTCAGTATTAATGAATGCTGTACCTGCACATGTGGCAGGCGTGGGTGAAATTGTTATGGTGGTGCCTGCACCTAATGGTGAATTGAATCCATTGGTATTGGCAGCAGCATATCTGGCTGGCGTACACCGTGTATTTACCATTGGTGGCGCACAAGCGGTTGCTGCATTGGCCTATGGTACAGAAACCATTCCACGTGTCGATAAAATCACTGGTCCAGGTAACCGTTTTGTGGCTGCGGCAAAACGTGCCGTATTTGGTCAGGTCGGTATCGACATGATTGCTGGCCCTTCAGAAATTCTGGTCTATGCAGAAGGGCAGAACAATGCCAAATGGTTAGCGATGGATTTGTTATCTCAAGCTGAGCATGACACTGTTGCTCAAGCCGTATTTATTACCCCTGATGAACAGCTATTAAGTGAAGTAGAACAAGCAATTGAAGAACATTTGCAAGCTCTACCGAAAGCAGATATTGCACGTACTTCTATTGCCAATCGTGGTGCACTAGTTCTTGTGAAAGACCGTGCTGAAGGTATTGAGCTAATTAATCAAGTAGCACCTGAACATTTAATGCTGTGTCTGGATGAAGCTCAAGAAATGGCTGAAGAGATCCGTCATGCGGGTGCAATCTTCATGGGACGTTATACGCCTGAAGCGATTGGTGACTATTGTGCAGGTCCAAACCATGTATTACCGACATCGGGTACAGCACGTTTCTCATCACCACTGGGTGTGTATGATTTCCAGAAACGTTCAAGCCTGATTATGTGTTCTGAAGATGGTGTGAAAACCCTTGCGAAAACTGCAGATGTTCTGGCACAGCAGGAAAATCTGGATGCGCATGCCCGTTCAGCACGCTACCGTTATCAGTAATTAAATACTTATATTGAATAAAAGATATTTCTTTCCCTTCGGGAGAGGTTAGGTAAGAGGAATTATTTGACCTCTCCCTAACCCTCTCCTAAAAGGAGAGGGAATTTGAGAATAGAAAATGTCGAATATCACCATAGAGCAAATGCGTTTTTGGAGCCCTGAAGTCCGTGAGCTAGAGCCTTACGTCCCAGGCGAACAGCCCAAAATTCAAAACCTTTTAAAATTAAATACCAATGAAAATCCGTATCCACCATCACCGAAAGTCGTGGAAGCGGTGCAAAAAGTTTTAGCCAATGGCGCAGATGTTTTACGTCTTTATCCAGATCCAGATGCGTCTGAATTGAAACATGCCATAGCTAAACAGCAAAATGTTACTGTTGAAAATGTCTTTGTGGGCAATGGTTCTGATGAAGTCTTGGCACATATCTTTAAAGCTTTCTTTATTCAGGAACAGCCACTGCTTTATCCAGATATTACCTATAGCTTCTATCCAGTTTATAGCCAGTTCTTTGGTGTCAAAACCAAAATCTTGCCGCTCAATGAAAATTTTGAAATTGTGGTAGATGATTATAAACAGCCAAATGGCGGCATTATCATCACCAATCCGAATGCGCCAACCAGTATTGCGCTTAGTTTGTCTGCCATTGAAGAAATTCTGCAGGCGAATCCAGATTCAGTAGTCGTCATTGATGAAGCCTATGTAGATTTTGGTGCTGAATCAGCAGTGAGTTTGGTTGAGAAATATGAGAATCTAGTAGTCTGTCAAACGACTTCAAAATCCCGCTCTTTAGCAGGCTTACGTGTCGGTTTTGCGATTGCCCAACCACATCTGATTGCAGCGCTTGAAGCGGTAAAAAACAGCTTTAACTCTTATCCAATGGATCGTTTTGCCATTGCGGCTGCGGTCGCTTCATTCGAAGATCAGGAATACTTTGAAGCACAAAATGCCAAAGTAATTGCCAGTCGTGAAAAACTGGTTAATCAGTTGAATGAGCTTGGTTTCAAAGTCTTGCCATCAAGTGCGAACTTTATTTTTGCTTCACTACCATCAAAAGATGCAGGTGAGTTAGCGGCTGAATTACGGGAACGCGGCATTATCGTACGTTATTTTAATAAACCTCGTATCAATCAATTTTTACGTATTACCATTGGTACAGATGAGCAGAATCAGCGTTTAGTAGATACATTGAAGAATGATATTTTAGCTTAATTAAATCCACCCTAACCCTCCTTTGATAAAGGAGGGAACCTTTTTCTTTTTAAAGAGAGAGAATCCCCTCTTTTACAAAGAGGGGTTAGGGGAGATTTATAAAAAAGCGGCTCAACCGAGTCGCTTTTTTATTTATTTAGGTTTATACCAGGTATTGAGTAAATCCAGCATGGCATCAACCTTATCAAAACATTCCTGATATTCCGCATCACAGTCAGAAGAAATCGTAATTCCGCCACCAGCCCAAAGTGAAACCTCATCCTGATATTTCTGAATCGAGCGAATCAGAATATTCCAGCTTCCTGTTCCATCAAAATTAAAATAACCTAATGAACCACAATACGCTCCACGTGGAGCACCTTCTAACTCTTCAATAATTTGCATGGCACGAATCTTTGGTGCACCGGTAATTGATCCACCTGGAAGTGCAGACAGCAATACATCAAAAGGATGCACACCTTCTTTTAAGGTCGCTTCGACTTCGCTGACCATATGATGTACCTGATTAAATGACTCAATATTGAATAGTTTAGGTGTTTTGACTGAACCTGTTTCTGCATAAACACTGAGGTCATTGCGTAGTAAATCTACAATCATGATATTTTCAGCCTGATCCTTCTTTGAGTCTTTTAATCGTTGTTTGGATTGCTCATCAAGCACCGGATCGGCAAAACGTGGCATGGTACCTTTAATCGGTTTGGTGACAATTTTTCGATGTGCTTCAAAATCAATAAACAGTTCAGGTGAACAGCTCAATAATTCAAAATCACCTATACGAAGATAGCCCGCATATGGCGCATTGGTTAATGTCCAGAAAGCATGTGCAGTTTCTAATAATGAACCTTCAGCCAGTGCTGTAAATTCTTGGGTTAAGTTAATCTGGTAACAATCACCGGCTAGAATATAATCCTGAATATCCTGAAATGCCTGTGCATAGCGAGATTTGTCCCAACGTGGGTTGCAAAGGGTTTTTAATTGAAATTGTGATGGTATAGAGGCTTGATTTAATAGATTTTGAAGATGATTGAAAATATCTTCTGCTTGCGGATCATGACTATAGAATACCCATTGTTCAGCTTCAAACTTAATATAAGAATCAAACTGCCCGATAAATAGGCTAGGTTGAGCTCGCTCTGGGTATTGGGTGTGCTGTTGAGCAGCGTAATCATAGCCAATAAACCCAACATAACCTCCAGAAAATTCATTCGCTTTAATATCTGGAGTTTGATCAAGCTCTAAGCTGAGTTCAGCTATATCAGCCTGATATTGCTCGATATCCACTCTCTTAAATGACTGAGTTTGTCCATCCTGCACCATAAAATATTTCTGTGCACAGCAGGCAATAAAAGGCTGCCCATTATTATTTAAATATATCAGGTGATCTAAGGGGCTTAATGCATGCAATAGATCTTTAAGCTGAAGAGATGCAAAACTTAAAGGACAATGGTAAGGAGC
Source organism: Acinetobacter sp. YH16031 (assembly GCF_013417335.1). Taxonomy (NCBI): domain Bacteria; kingdom Pseudomonadati; phylum Pseudomonadota; class Gammaproteobacteria; order Moraxellales; family Moraxellaceae; genus Acinetobacter; species Acinetobacter sp. YH16031. The sequence goes on along the minus strand of NZ_VPED01000003.1, from coordinate 157,708 downwards.
TTCGTTCATTCAGTAGCGCATATTCCGATATGACCCGGTATTTTATATCAAGAATGGGAAAAAATATTTCTAAATCATCAAATACCGTTTGTCGGTAAGCTCAATATTGCGACCAACAACAGTTGATCAAAATATGACTCGACGTTAATTTAAGTGGGCGAGCAAAATTACTCAAGGAAAGATGCTTTGCGTTGTCAGAAAATAAAAAACACAACGTCAGCACTGAGTGATTCACAACCAAAAAAAATAGTACTCTTGGGAGAGTAAACAATGAAAAAATTCACAAAATTGGCTTTAGCTGCTTCAGTTGCTTTTAGTGCAAACGCAATGGCGATGCAATCACTGGACGATGCATCTCTAAGCGCGACTACAGGTCAGGACGGTTTGAAAATCGGTATCGGTATTTCAAAAATTGAAATTGAAAAACTATTTATCCATGATAATGATGGTTACAGTGGTGCTGGTGGTACAGGTGAGGCGGGTGCAATTGTTATTGAAGCAAACGGTACAGGCGCTACTACAGCACATGGTATTGTAGTTGGCGCAAACTATGATAACAATGGTGCATTTTTACTAGAGTCACGTAACCTTGCAGATTTGACCATTGACTCAGATGCTGGTGCTGGTAACCCGTTCATCAACATTGCCGCTGAAGTATCTGGCTTGGATATCAATATTGGTAAAATCGGGGTAGTAGCATCAGGTGATGAACCAGCAGCTACAGCAACTAGCATTCGTCGTGGTGGTCAAGGTGCAACTAATCATATCTTATCTGGCCTATCACTTAAAACAGGTCCAATGTCTGCCAATATTCAATTAGGTGCTGCTCCACAGGGTGCAATGATTAAGTTGAATGCAACAATGATTGGCGGCTTAACAATTACAGATTTGGGTATTCTTGATAATTCAACGACTGGTGGACAAGTTGCTGCAGGTGTAACCACCTCAGGCCCAGGTGAAATCTTCATTGAAAGCATTAAGTTGACAGATGCTAACTCTAAAGATTTGAAACTTAACCAAAGCATTAGTGTATTTGGCGAATCAAGTGCAAACGATGGTTTCATTCGTATTCTGAGCACAAGTGGCGCACATGATAACTATGTGAAAGGTATTCACTTAGGTAGCCGTACTGCAGCTTCAATTGGTGACATGGAAATTCAAGGTCTGCAAACTTACTTTAGTCCAGCACAAGGTACTTATGTTCCAGGTGCTATTATTACGATCGCTGGTCACTAATTTTTACCTTAAAAAAGCGCGTGTTTACACGCGCTTTTTTATGACTACAACATCTATCTAAAAAAATAAAAAAAGACTGTATTTTTTTGAAAAAGAAGGTATCTTTCTAGTTACAGGGAAGTAGAGTGAACACTCTATAAAAAGAAAAATTAGGCACATCATGCCAATGATAAGAAAAGTAAAAGAATATGTTAGAGATTGCATTGGGCTCGGCATTGATGTATTACGCTGCCAAAGAAGCTCTGGATATTAAAAAACAGCCTCCAGGCGCTGTTCACTATACTGAAGTTCTTGATTCAAGAAATGACTCTTTTGTGCGTATGCACCGTGAACATGTGGAAGTCAAACCTGCACTGTTAGACCAGTTTCAGGGAATTGTGCGTCAGGCTTATGATTATAGTTGCGGTTCAGCAGCACTTACGACTTTATTAAATGGCTATGTGGGTACCCAGTTGGGTGAACAGCAAGTCATGAATGGCTTAATGAAATTTGGTGAAACGGATAAAATCATCGAACGTCGTAGCTTTTCCCTTCTTGATATGAAGCGTTTTGTTGCTGCTTTAGGCCTAGAAAGTGGTGGCTATCGCGGGGAATTTGAAGATCTGGTTAAACAGGGACAACCCGCCATTGTTCCTATTTCCTATGCAGGATTTAAACATTTTGTCGTGTACAAAGCTTATAAAAATGGGCGGGTGTATGTTGCCGATCCGGCACTGGGTAATATCAGTTTTGATGAACAGCGATTTAAGGAAATTTGGGAAAACAATACTTTATTCTTAATTAATGTCCCTGAACAATATCGAAAAAACTTTTTGGCATTAAAAGATTCGGATATGCGTCATGTCGAAGATGCAACCATTAACCGTTATGCTTTAGTTGATATGCAGTATCCACAGTTCTATATGGATAAAATTGCCGATAAAGCATCGACTATCCGTATGGATCGTAACCGTAATGTAGATTCAGAAAAATTTGGGGAATATCAATATAATTTTCTCAGACTTTATTACAAGAATAAATAAAACGAAAAGATGGCTATAGAAAAATTAAAAATGGTGAAATGGATATGAACAGTAAATGGATGAACAAGACATTCTTGGCGCTCAGCATTCAGATGGTCATGGGAGTGGCATGGGCTGCGGATGAGCCTGAACTGGGTGAGTATGAAACGGTTGAGGAAGAAGTAGTCGAGACTGCCGCATCCGTTGATATTCAGCCTGAACCAGCAGAAACCCAGGCTGTAGAAGAGCCTGAACTTGGGGGGTATGAAACAGTTCAGGAGGAAGCTGTAGAAGAGCCTGAACTGGGAGGATATGAAACAGTTCGGGAAGAAGCTGTTGTTGAAACTGCTGCACCTGTTGAAGCTCCAGCCACTCAAGCAGTAGATGCATCTCAAGCCTTACAGAAAAAAGAAGGAGATGCTACTCAGGAAGCGAGTCTAGAAGAAGTATTTACTTCAAATGAGCGTCAATACTCACTCATTAAACAAGGTGAGATTTCATCCTATTACGATATTGATTATACCTATTATCGAGATACACAACTCGATATGGAAATGGCACAGGGCCAGTTGTATCAACTCCGTGTTCAGGAAAATGCAACGCATAGCCTGACCAATACTTTCACTTTTCAGTACGGGGTGAAAGATAACCTGACCTTAACAGCTTCCTTACCTTTAGTTGCTAAGACAGATTTGTTAAAGGATACCTCTACAGCAGGACTAGGGGATATTAGTCTAGGTGCACGTTGGGAGCCATTCCCTTTAAAAGCAGGTCGTTTACCACTTATTTTATTTGCTAATTTATCGACTAAAACAGGTGATAGTCCATATGAAATTAATGCAGCAAAAGATCTGGCTGCAGGTAAGGGATATTACTCAGCCGGTGTGGGGGCGAGTACACGTAAATATATTGACCCAGTGGTGCTGTTTGCCTCAGTTTCTGCAAATTATGGGTTTAAAGAATCGGGCTTAGATCAGCGTCGCGGTACACGCATTATTGAAGAGTTTGAACCAGGGATTAGTGGTGGTTTTGCTTTCGGTTTTGCTTATTCATTTAACTATGATGTCTCCATGACCATGTCATATCAGCAAAGCTTTAATACTGGTGCAGAATTTAAGTATCACACGGGTGAAAGCTATTCAGCAGCTGATCAGACTAGCTCGACTTTTGCGATTTCTTTAGGGGTGCGTGTATCCCCAGAAACCATTGTAAATGGTACGGTCGGATTGGGGCTGACCGAAGATGCACCAGATGTTTCACTGGGACTTTCATTCCCACTTGATATTTTAGGTTTCGGTAAGAAATTCAGTTAATAGGGGTGTCGTATGAAAAACATTCGACTTAGCCCGTTATTAACAGGAATTATTCTTGCGGGCTGTTCAAGTTATACCTTTGCACAATTAGGGACCAACCTTTCTGTTGACCTGCGTGCATTGTCTATGGGGAACGCGGTTACTGCAGATCCGCCAGGAGTGAATGCAATTCACTTTAACCCGGCTGCATTGGCTAAAATTGAAGGCTTACAAACCGAACAGCAAATTATTGTTGCGAACTTTGATATTCAGCGTGAATTTAATGTTCCTGCTGGATATAACGTTTTTGGTTATTCAGATGATCCAATGGTCTGTAATGATGGGCCTGAAGTATCTTCTGATTTATGTACAGATTTTAAAGGCCCAGTGAAGGGTGATGTAGAGTATGTCAGTCTCTACGTACCTATCCTGAAAAAAATGGTGGATTTGGGTGAAGGCCTCCCGATGGCAGCACCTACCATGGGGGTCTCTTATAAACCACCAGGTTCTAAAGCAACGTATGCAACTGCCGTTTATGCACCGCTAGTGGCAGGTTTTGGTCATGAGGATGGTAACCCTGCCAATTTTATGGGACAACAGGTTGCTCTGGAGCGAATTACCTATTTATCTCCATCAATTGGTTATGAAGTCAACGACCAGCTTTCGATTGGTGCTTCAATCGGGATGTCTTATCAAGCCATTGCCATGAAAACGGATTTACGTTTTCCCAATGAGCTGATTGGCATGTTGCGTATGATTGATGAAGTCGTATGTACACCATTTAAAGAAAATTCTGACATCATTACTGATATCTTGCTGCTCGGGATCTGTAATGCTGATGAAGGGATGAACCCATTTGGTAAATTTGGCCAAATGCAACTTTCATTAGAACAAAATTTAAGTCCAAGCTATAACCTGGGTGTTCTATGGGAGCCAACTGAAGATTTCAGTTTTGGTATGGTTTACCAGAGTGCGGCCAAAATGCGCTTAAAAGGTAAATATCATATCGATAATGCCAAAGCACCACAGGAAATGATTAAAGGTCTGATGACCTCTCCAACTGGCCAGATTTTAGCTGCAATTCTTGGTTTTCCAAATTATATTCCTTCAAGTGAGTCGGGTCTGGTTTCCATGGATTTCGAATACCCAGCTCACTTTCAGGCGGGGATTAAGTATAAGGTGATGCCAGATTTGCAGGTCAATTTTGATATTGGCTGGACTGATTATGCTGCTTGGGATCAATTCAAGTTTGAGTTCGACCGCACCCTTTCTGCCTTGAAGATTGCCAAACTGTTATCTGCCAATGTAACGGATTCTTCACTTGCATTACCGCTTGGGTTTGAGTCGCCATGGAACTTCGGGATCGGAGTAGAGTATTCAGCAACTGACCGACTGAAACTTCGTGCTGGCTATGAACCACGTACCAGTGCCATTCCAAAAGATAAACGCAATACTATGGTACCGATTAATGGTGCACAGCTATTTGGTTTAGGAGTGGGCTACCGTTTTGACGCAGATACGGATCTGGATCTATCTATTGGTTTCTTACGCAGTAAAGATAATATTCCAGCAAATACCAGTAGCCTAGCGAACCAGACCGGGGTAAATAACCTGTTACTGAATCCATATGCAGGCTTGAATGTCAAAACAGATACCAAGATCACAATTTTAGGTTTGAACTATCGCACCCGTTGGTAAGGAAGAAATGATCAGAACAGGGAACTTAGGGATAAAAATGGTACTGGCATTAAGTCTGGTACCATGGTCTTTTTATACAAATGCCAGAGAGTTTATTACGATCATTGGGCCCGATGGGCGACCATTAGTTGTGCCACGTCAAAATAATGAGCAGAAAGAAACAACAAAAAACCAAGCGGCCACTACTCCGAAAAAATTGACTACGCCCGTTACATCTACTGCACAGGATCTGAAAAAATCCGAGCCAAAGGCGGTGGAAAAAAGTGTGACAACAGGTGAGCAAAAAAATAATATGGTTGTACAACCAGTACAACCAGTACAACCAGTACAACCAGTACAACCAGTACAACCAGTACAACCAGTACAACCAGTACAACCAGTACAACCAGTACAACCAGTACAACCAGTACAACCAGTACAACCAGTACAACCAACTAAACACGTTGAGTCTAGATTACCGCAACAATTACCACCAGTGGCACAGCCTCAAATCTATGAACCTGTCATTCAGACAGTACCTGATCCTGTTCAAAAACAGAATTTCAGTCAGATTGAAGGGGTGGAATATGTGGATAGTGAATATCTGGAAAATAAAGAATTTAATCTAGAAGGTAAAAAACGTTTCTATAGCATGCCTGAAGGGATAGTTGATAAAAATATTGGATCAACACGTGTACAGACGATTGAGCGTGAAAAAGGAGTAGGACAGTCGATTATAAAATCCTTGTTTCAACAACCTGTCGTAGATTCTGGTCCAGTCGTACTGGCCCAAACCTACTACCGTATTTCTCAGCCTGAATCTATAGAAAGCTTAGGTAAGCAGTGTTTTAAAGATAAAAAAGTTAAGAATGCGAAAGAGATTAGTGCAGGTAAATCCATTAATCTGTGGCCACGGGCACCGCTGAAATCAGATGAGTTTGATTATGAAATTGTGAAGCTAAAATCTGATATTAAAAATATTCAGATTCAGTCTTATGCTTCCCGTCAGAATAATCCTGCCTATTACTGGCCATTTGTTGTATTTCTGGATAAACGAGGCTGTGTTTTAGAAGGGGCGGGCGGTTTCAAAAATCAGGAAGCACAAGCCAATATTATTCAACATGAGAAGATACAGGGAATTATTCAGATTCCTGCGCAAAGCCAATATGTATTAATGACCCCACTCGCTTCAGCCATAGATGTTGAAGACAAGATGCTGACAAATTATGGACAACTAAAACTAGTTGCCATTCGATAAGGACGATTCGAGTAGAATAAGATGAAAAATAAAATATTATATCCATTTGCTTTCACTGCTTTATTTGCCGCCCTCAGCGGATGCGGAGGTGAAAGTGCGAATGTCATACCAGAACAAAATGATGAAGCCACCACGAATGGTTCCTGCTCTGCTACTGCAACGAATTGTCTGGAATGGGGGCTTGAATATCCAATTGATGGTCTTAACTTTAATTGTAGTGGTGATAAAGAAAATACCTTTATTACTTTATTTGACCAAAATGATGGTGTGGCATCAGGTACTTGTCAAAAAGCAGATAGTATTGAATTTTATCTGAAAAGTTTTAGTGATACCAAAATCAAGTTGGGTACTGTAAAGCTTTCTGAATATATGAACCTCAGTACATCGAGTCAATTACCCCGACTAAGTGTACTTGATATTGCTAAGGGAATTACCGGTCGTAATATTGCCAGAATCGAACAGACAGATCCAACCGTGCAGGTGGCGATGAAACTGGTCAAAATCTGGCAGACCTTGGCACTGGAAAAAGGCCGTATCTATAATCCGACGGATGTACAGCCCTTGTATATCACAGAAGATATGCGAAAGAATCTGGGCAAAATTAATAAAGATATCAGCCTGACAGATGCAAATTTGGCAGAAACCCTTAAACCTTTTATTGATATTAGCCAGATTAGTGATGATCAAGCCTTTGAAGTCGTAAAAAAACTGGCCAATATTGCCAGTGCAGCAGTATATCAACCGGAATTTTCTCTGTTCTCAACTTCAGGCATTATTAGCAGTAACTTGACTGGTTCCGATGGCCTGGCGGGTTGTAATAAATCTGTATGTGACATTAAAGATAAAACGACTAAATATTTATTTGGACATTTTATCCTGATTACAGACCGCCAAGGTTATACCTTTGGCAGTGGACTACAGTGGCGTGACACTCAGCTAAAACTGGGCTCCAATAATCTGGGATCTTTGGGTGGCATTAATGCGGAATTGATCCGTAAGGTCAAACCACAGCAAATTACTGCAGTACCGCAAACCAGCTGGATTAGCCCTGCCACGAGAATGCTTTCATCAAATGCACCATATAAAATGAATGTGGCTAACAACAGCAATCCATTAGAAATTTACCAAGGTCGTTTGCTGAGCGATTATGTGATTGCCGGTAAAGAAGCATTTTATAAGATGGCCACAGGTAAAACTGAACTCAGCGATGCTGATCGTGCCAGTCTTGGTTTATGGCGCTTTAATGCTGATGATGACAACTATAGTGGCTCAATTGATCTTTATAAAATTTTCCCGATCAGCTATCTGGATCGTCAAGTCTTTAGAACAGCTGAAAATGTAGAGCCAGGTGAAGAATATATTTTCCCAATGTATGGCAACATGGAGTTTAAATTTAGCGAAAACTCAATTAGCCCTGTTACAGTGGGTGTTGTGATTGATAGTAATGGTGATGTGCGTACCAATATGCAGTCCGCGAGCAATCTTGCAACTGATAGCATTAATGGTTGCCAGGGAGATATCTTACCGGCTGGACTTAAAGACAATAACGGCGTTCAACAATATCGTCTCGGTACCTTAGGCCGTGCATTTATAGATGAAAAAACAGTATCTATGCGACTGGTCTTCGCTGATCCTGTATTTGGTTCATTAAATGGTGCCTTGGTAGGTATGAACTCCACTATTCAGGCTTCAACCAATACAGAGGATAAGATTGTGATTGGTGGGGCATTACTCAATTTATCTAATGTATTGAATGGAACCAGTCGTGTGGGCTTTACCAACTCAGCTGGAGAAAGCGTAGGCTGGGCAAATACTTATGCCAGCTTCCAGAAAGTCTATAACAACAATAATACTGATGAAACGACAGAAGAGACCAATCTGGCCAAGCTAAGTGGCGGAAGTGTTTCATTTAAATTAGCGGATTGTTATAGCATCAAAACCAAATAATGAAAAAAGCCCATCCAATGATGGGCTTTTTTATAAAAAGACATTTTAACCTGTGTGATCCAAACGAGTTCCCAAGGTCTCAAGATGCATCGGGAAGTTATTGGTTTTACGGTCTTCAAAATAATGACGGAGTGTATGTTCTACACTCGGGAAAGCCAGTTCACTCCAGGGAATTTCATCTTCATCAAATAAACGTGCTTCAATGGTTTCTTCACCTGCACCAAATTTTCCATCAATCAGTTGAGATTTAAACAGGACATAAATCTGGCCAATCCGCGGAATATTGTACATGCAGTACAGCTGTTCAATATCTACTTCAGCTTCGGCTTCTTCACGGGTTTCACGTGCTGCGCCCTGTTCCATGGTTTCAAACAGTTCCATATAACCGGCAGGGAGGGTCCACAGTCCATAACGTGGTTCAATTGCACGGCGGCAGAGCAGAACTTTATCTTCCCAGAGCACCAATGCACCGCAAATCACTTTTGGATTAATGTAATGAATATATCCGCATGTAGTACAAACCTTGCGAACCTTCTGATCGCCTAAAGGAATTTTCTCTGTTGTTTTATGTCCACAGTTCACACAGAAGTTCATATTCATCATCAATGATAACAGTAAGGTCAGGATAACTGAAAAATCAAAATTTGGCATCATTTCTATCCCGCCAAATCAAAAATCAGCTATGATGAAATTATAGTCGCATAGGGAGCTGAATGAATGGATGAGCTGGGATTAATACAACGCTTGCAGAAACATTTACGATTTTCCAAACGGATTCAAACTGCACAGGCTGCTGTATTAATTGCGATCACAGATGAAGCTGATCCCAAAGTTTTGCTGACACGTCGTTCAGCTTATATGAATAATCATGCAGGGGAAGTCTCTTTTCCAGGGGGTAAACGCGACCCGCAAGATACCAGTAATATTGTAGTGGCTTTGAGAGAGGCGTATGAGGAAACGGCGCTTAACCCATTTGATGTGCATCTGATCGGGGATCTACCGATGCAAAAGGCACGTAACGGGATGCTGGTTAAGCCTGTGGTCGGTTTAATTCCGCCTACCATTCAACTCATTCCTCAACCGACAGAAATTGACCGGATTTTCTTTGCTTCTTTGCAGCATTTGCTGGAAGCCCAGCCCATGCCTTATGAAGTGCGGTTTGCCCAGCAGTCTTTATATTTTCCAAGTATGCGGGTGGAAAATGAGATTGTCTGGGGACTCACCGCACGTATGCTGATCTCACTATTTCAGTACGGGCTTGACTATAAAAAAGACTGGCCATTTTTACTTAATTCACCTGCGTTTAAACGCTCAAAATTTTTTAACCGTTGAACAGGATTTCAGCCATGTTATATCAATTTCAGGGACATACACCAAAAGCAACGCATCAGCCATGGGATGGTTGGGTGGCACCTACAGCGACGGTCATTGGACAGGTTGAACTGGGAAAGCAGGTGAGTGTCTGGTTTGGCGCCGTCGTTCGTGCAGATAACAGCAAAATCCGTTTAGGTGACTTCACCAATGTTCAGGAAAATGCCGTGCTACATACCGATGCTGGGATTGAAATGAACATTGGGAATTATGTGACCATTGGTCATCAGGCCATGCTGCATGGTTGCACGATTGGAGATAATAGCCTGATCGGGATTCAGGCAGTGATCTTGAATCATGCCGTGATTGGCAAGAATTGTATTATCGGTGCCAATGCCCTGATTCCAGAAGGAAAGGTGATTCCTGATAATTCGGTGGTGATGGGCTCACCAGGCAAAGTCGTGAAAACTTTAGATGAAGCCAGTATTCAGAAACTGAAAATGAGTGCCATGCACTATGCTGAGCATTTCCAGAAATTTCAGGACCTGGAAGAAGTACAGCTTTAGGCTGTTATCTGAATAAAGTCCTCAGTTAAGCCTAGAATTTTCTAGGCATTTTTGTATCTGGCTTGGGAAAATCTCGCCTAGAAGATATGAGTGGAGTATTATATTCGACGTTTTTTATATTCTCTAAATTAAGGTTGTGCATGAAAGTGCTGGCATTGGAGACTGCCAATGAGCAGTGTTCCGTCTCTGTGATCAATGATACTCAAGAACTATTTTTTCAGCTTGATGCGCGCGCCAAGGCACAAACGCAAACCATTCTCCCAATGATTGAACAAGGCCTCAATGATCTGGGCTTGGCTGTATCTGATCTGACAGCGATTGCCTTTAGTCGTGGCCCGGGATCGTTTAGTGGTGTTCGTATCAATGCGGCTGTGACCCAAGCTTTGGCTTGGTCAAATGATCTGCCTGTAATTCCGGTATCCACTTTACAAGCTTTGGCGCAAGCGGCATATCGTTTGCATGGTTTAACTGCAGTAACTGCCGTACTGGATGCACGGATGAATGAAGTCTACGTGGCCAGTTATCAGTTAGATGCTCAAGGGATTATGCAGGCTGTTGATGAAGAACAGCTTTTGAGTTATGAACAAGGTGCGGAGGCAGTAAAATTTACTGTGGTGGGTTCAGGTGTCAATCTAGTTCAAGAAACAGCATCTGAATATAAAAATGTTAGTGCAACAGCGCAGGATATTGCCGTGATTGCGCGTGCAGCAGCAAAAACAGAAAATTGGGTCAGTGCAGAATTGGCACTTCCGGTATATTTACGTGATAACGCATGGAAAAAAATTCCAGAACAAGGCAAAGCATAGTTAATCAGGATTAAGCATGGATCTTTTACTGCTGCTGAAAGCAGCAATTATGGGTATTGTTGAAGGTATTACCGAGTTTTTGCCTATTTCCAGTACTGGGCATCTGATTTTGGCTTCAGAATTAATGAATTTCTGGACCAAAGAAAAAAGCGATGTTTTTGTCGTCGCAATTCAGATGGGGGCAATTGCCGCGGTTATTTATGAATATTGGGCACGGCTTTGGGGCGCAGCAACCGGGATCGTAAGTGGTGAACCGCAAGGACGCCGTTTAGGGATTGGCCTGATTCTGGCCTCTATTCCCATTGTGCTGATTGGCCTGACCTTAGGGCAAACCGTAAAAGAGCTGCTATTCAATAATATTGCGATTGCCATTGGCTTGATCGTTGGTGGTCTGATCATTATCTGGATTGAAAAGAATCCACCCAAGGTACGTGCCCAGGAAGTTGAAGATCTGACCGTGAAAGATGCAATCTGGATCGGTCTGATTCAGGTCTTATCCCTGATACCGGGAACTTCACGTTCAGGTGCGACCATTATCGGGGCGATGTTCCTTGGCGTATCACGTAAGGCTGCAACTGAATTTTCATTCTTCTTGGGGATTCCGGTTATTATCGGTGCAGGCCTGCTCGATCTGTATCAAAGCTATGATGTTTACAGTACCACAGAAGACTGGACAGTTCTGGCAGTCGGTATCATCGTATCATTCATCTCGGCGCTTTTATTAATCCGTGCCTTGGTAGCCTATGTGGCAAAACGTGATTTCATGGTTTTTGCCTGGTATCGCATTGCCTCAGGTTTACTGATTTTATTATTTGCCTTTACAGGTTGGAGATTATGGTAAGCACGATTCGCTTATATACCGAATCTGAGTATCAAGAGAAAGCACAGCACTTCGAGGCTGTGCTTTCTTCTCGTGGTGTAGAGGTTAGTATTGAGGTTATTGAAAAGCTGAATGCACGTTTCTTGCGTTTACATCCCGAACTGGCACTGTGTGTTGATGCTGACGGCCTATGGCTCTGTGCCAATGGCATGAAAATGCAACCAGATTGGCAAGCAGAAGTAGGGCGCTTAAAACGTGCCTCTTTAAAATCGGAAATGATTGCTCGTGCTTGTAACCTCGGAGAAAAGCCGACTCTTATCGATGCGACAGCTGGGCTAGGTCATGACAGTCTGTTGATGGCACATTTGGGTGCTCAGGTGACCTTGGTCGAACGACATCCTATTTTATTTACCCTGCTTGAAGACAGTCATCACCGAGCGAAAAAGGATACTTTTCTAAGTTCGGTGGTTAAGCGGATTGATCTGGTTTTTTCGGATTCTGCAGATTATCTGAAATCACAGACTGAGCAGAATGCGGTCGTCGATGTAGTTTATCTGGACCCGATGTTTCCACAACGCGACCAGAACCAGCAGGCACCGAAAAAACAGGCACAGGTGAAAAAACAGATGCAGTTATTACATCTGCTTTTACCGGAAGATGGGGAAATGGATCTGGGAGATAATCTGCTGGAACTGGCACAAAAAATTGGCAAGCGGGTGGTGGTGAAACGTCCTCGTCTGGCTGTATTTTTAGCTGGAAAAGAACCAAATCATCAATGGTCTGGTGATGCTTGCCGTTTTGATGCCTATTTTCAGCATGAACTGGTTACTTAATATGAGAATTGCTTCAAAATAGATCAAGGATTTGTTATATATTTAAAAATTGGCATTGATAAAACTTATATCAAGCATAAACTTATTGGGCACATTAGCGAGCCACTTATCTCCCTGAAATCATATGATCGACTTTAAACCCTCCATCAATTTTTGGCACGATTTTAAAAGCAACCAAATTGCCGGGATGTGGTTATTTCTGGGATCTCGGCGTTCGCTGCAACTGGTGCGTCCCTCTATTCTACAACTGGTGTTCTGGGGCATTTTGGGCGGCTGTGCTAATAGCCTGTTTAGCTGGCTCAGTTCCGGCCGCATGGGAGATTTTAACTCTCAAGGTTTGATCAGTTATGCACTTTGGCCCTTTATTGCCTTGATTGTCGGGATTTTCTTGTCCCAACGTGTGAATAATCCTCGTCTGATGCTGGTGCCAGCACTACTCTGGCTAGTGCTGGATACGCATATCATGCTGTTCCAGAGCCTGATCCAGTATCTGGGTGATCTGGATTATCTACCCTATATTTTCTACGCCTATATTCCGACCCTATTTGTCATGCTGTTTGTCTGGCAAAGTCTGGCTGTGGTCTGGGTGATTTCACGTGAATTAAAATGGCCGTGGTGGGAACGGGCACTGATTATGCTGGCCACCCTGTTTACCCTGGTGGTGTGGCAGATTTCGGTGAAAGATCAGCCCATCTGGAAAGTTGAAGAAATTCCACCAAGTTTTGCTGAAGATGCTTTTTATGCTCAGCCGATCTTGCTGAACAAGGCACTAGATGCAATTGAATATGGCGAATTTGCACAGTCGCATTGGTACTTTATGGGTGTGGCTGGCGCGAGTTATCAGGATGTGTTCTATTCAGAAATAGAGCGGATTAAAAAGCAGTTTGATACCCGGTTTGGGACTTTTGGCCGTTCGATTATGCTGGTGAATCATCCGGCAACACGGACTGAGATTCCACTTGCTTCCAAAACCAGCATGGAATTGGCCTTGCGCCGTATTGGCCAGCAGATGAACCGGGAAAGTGATGTACTGTTCCTGTATATGACCTCACATGGCTTGCCAAATGAATTTGAAATGGAAAATGCCCCGCTAGACCTGGCATCAGTCGATCCAAAATGGTTGCGTGATACTCTGGATGCCTCAGGTGTGCGTTGGCGAGTGATTGTTATTTCCGCCTGTTTTTCAGGTAGTTTCGCTTCGGCTTTGCAGAATGATAATACTTTAATTATCACAGCCTCTGCTGCTGACCGTCAGTCTTTCGGTTGTTCAAACGAAGCTGATTATACCTATTTCGGCCGTGCTTTCTTTGATGAGGCCATGCGTGAAAATAACAGCCTGAAAGCCTCTTTTGAGCAGGCCAAGACTACAGTGGCTAAATGGGAAGCAGCTCAGGGATTTGAACCGTCAGAACCACAATGGGTGATTGGCAAAAACATGGAATTGATGTTGCCACAACTGGAACAGCGTCTTTTCCCTCCAGCGACGACCACTTCAGCATCTCCGTCTGTCGCTTTGACTCCATAAACCAATCTATAACTTTAGAAAATAGAAAAAGGAATGATGATGGAACTGGTACAGAATAATCGAAGCTTTGAGGGTGAACAGCGGATTTATAGCTTTGAGTCTAAAATATTAAAAAAACCAACCAGATTTGGAATCTTCCTGCCGCCACAAGCTCTGGAAGGCGAAAGTTGTCCTGCTTTGTTCTATTTAGCTGGCCTGACCTGTACTGAAGAAACTTTTGCAATCAAGGCACATGCCCAGCGTCTGGCGGCCCAGCTTGGTCTTATTCTGATTACACCAGACACTTCTCCGCGTGGAGATGATGTTGCCAAAGGTGATCACTGGGATATTGGGCAAGGTGCCGGATTCTATATTAATGCCACTCAAGCACCGTGGGCTGAACATTATCAGATGGAAAGCTTTATCGTCGATGAGTTGTATGAACTGGTGTGTGAAGAGTTCGTAGTTCAGGCAGATAAGATCGGGATTTTCGGTCATTCCATGGGTGGACATGGCGCTTTAACTTTGGCTTTTAAATATCCGGAAAAATTCTGTTCAGTTTCGGCATTCGCACCGATTTGTGCACCAAGTCAATGTCCATGGGGTGAAAAGGCATTCTCGAATTATCTGGGCGAAAACCGCGAAGAATGGTTGAAGCATGATGCAGCTGCGCTGGTTCAGGAAAAAGGTGCACTATTTAGCGATATCCTGATTGATCAGGGCTTTTCTGACCAGTTCTATAGCCAGCTGAATCCGGCGTTATTTCAGCAAGCTTGTGATGCCGTGAACCAGAAATTAACCTTACGTGAACATCAGGGTTATGATCATGGTTACTATTTTATTCAAAGCTTTGTAGATGACCATCTACAATTCCATGCTGTGCAATTAAATCCATAAGCCTAGCAACACAAGCGAAGCAAATTTAAAAGTACAATGAAACTCCAAAAATAGGTCATATTTTTGGAGTTTTTTATATGAATATCAAATAAATATAATAAAAATGGCATATAGGTTGCTATTCAAAAATCAGGTAGAACCAGTTGCAGTTAAGAACACGATGCACAATAAGCCTGAACCAGAGATTGACCAGCCATCACCTCCACTAGAAAAACACAGCTTCCGATTTCATGGCAGTGCCACGGAATATTTTGGAATCTGGATGGTGAATCTGATGTTAACCATTATTACGCTTACTTTGTATAGCCCGTGGGCAAAGGCACGCCGTATCCGCTATTTCTACGGTAATACCCAATTGTTAAAACATCGCTTTGACTTCATCGCCATGCCAAGCCGAATTCTACTAGGTCGTCTACTGGCATTGGAGTTGTATGTAGTGACAGTGATCTTGACCAATTACTCCATTCTTGCCACCAGTTCATTATTTCTGATTGCTGCAATCTGTCTGCCCTGGTTAATTCGGATGACCCTGAAATTTAAGGCTCGGAATAGTAAATATGGCAATGTCCGGTTTCATTTTAGTGGAAGCAATCGGGAAGCCTATAGGGTCTTATGGCTCGCGATATTGGTCAACATTTTTACCTTGTTTCTTTTCAGCCCAGTGGTGATCTGGCTATACAAACGTTACTGCTTTAATCATTTATCGATCGGACAACTTCAGTTTAGGCTGGGGATTCAGTGGTCTAAATTTATGTCGGCAGTTTATATCCCCTTATGTCTATGTCTGCTGGTCGGCATTGTATGGATCGCAGCAATCGTTTACTGGGTCGATTTGATCGGTACAACCCTGTTTATCTTAGGTGTTGTGTTGAGCTATCTGTTTTGCCTGGCCTTGGTCTGGCCGATGATCTCTGCACGCTTATATATGTATACCTGGAATCATGTAGAGCTTGGTCAAAGCTATTTTAAAACCCGGGTAACGACATGGCGCTATAGCTGGATTGTACTCAGTAACTGGATAGTGCGTGCACTCAGTTTGGGACTCATGACCCCTTGGGCGAGCATCCGTTTATATGAATATCAACTGGCTAACCTAGAACTCTATCTAGCAGAGGACGAAACTAATCTAAAAAATATCTTGCAGCGTGATCCTAATGCTATAGCCAATGAAGTACTGGATATCTTTGATTTCGATGCATCGTTATAGAGGCAAGTAGGATGAAGCGACCTGTTGAAGTCAGATTTTATGATGGGGTTTTGGCCGAAGCCCAGCGTGCATGGATTGTCCCTGATCAGCAACGCGGGATTGCCTTGAAACTCAGTGAAGAAACACCCAAGCAAGTGAGCGAGGCTGACTTTTATTTTACTTATCCCGATATGGCGTATATTGGCGGGGTCGGGGGACGTAAACCGATTATCGAATTACCTGAAGATCGTCGGATTGAATTTTTGACCAAAGCACCGCATTGGCTAAAGATTAAATCCAAAGAAATCTATCATGCCATATGGAAATTTGAACGTTCTCCACTCCTGATTTTCTTCTCGATGATTATCGTGATATGTGCGGTAATTTTTATTCTTAAATGGGGAATTCCATATACGGCCCAGCAGCTCGCTCAATTACTTCCCGAACAGACCTTGATCGAGGTAGGAAATCAAACTGAGCAGAAATTAATTGAGCAAACTGAGCCATCCAAGCTCTCCGCAGAGCATCAAGCACATCTAAAAAAATTGTATGAACAAAAAATTGCAGTAGGGAAACCCGCTAAGATTATTTTCCGTCAAGGCGGAGAAATCATGAGACTTAATGCAGCTGCGATTCCGAACAATACCATTATTGTCACCGATGAACTGGTCAAGCTCAGTGGCGCAGATGAAGAAGTTCTTGCAGTACTGGCGCATGAACAAGGTCATCTGGTACAAAAACATAGCATGCAAAAAGTGATTTCCAACCTGGGTGCAGCAGGATTATTTGCCTTGGTAACGGGAGACTTAAGTGATGTCGTGGCGGCATCTATAGCGGTACTCGCCGATGCGGGATATTCACAGGCGCTTGAACTTGCTGCGGATGATTATGCCATGCAACATTTACATCAACAGCAGATATCCAGTATCCATTTGTCGAACTTTTTGCAGCGGGTTGAAAACGCTAGAATCCTGGCAGAGCAGAGTAAAACGATAAAAATGAAAAACTTTACCCTGAATATTGATGGAAAAGAACGGCAAATTACCGAGTCTGAACTGAAATGGTTGCGTTTGATTGGAAAACTCAAAAAATATCTGGAATCGCATCCCGAACTGGACAAAAGAATTGAACGGATTCATGCATTCGAAGAAAAAATGAGCCAACCTGTTTAGCTCTAATATTGAGTATAAAAATTCATATCTCTATATTCTGATGATCGAGGCGTGTTTAGCCTCGATTTTTTGTTGATGGATATGCGAGTTTTCCTGTCTTAATCAATCATTTTCGTCCAAGTCTAGTGATGTTAAGCATAAATACTGTCCAGCGTTACATAGCATTGTATTCACATAACATCCAAGTCACAGTAGCCGGACTGGATTTGGTATAATGAGAAAAATCCAATTTCAGTTAGCCAGGTCCTTTCATGTCCAAGCCTTATTTAATTGCACCTTCTATTTTGTCTGCCGACTTTGCCCGTTTAGGTGAAGAAGTTGAAAATGTACTTCAGGCCGGTGCAGACGTTGTGCATTTCGATGTTATGGATAATCACTATGTACCCAATTTAACCTTTGGCGCAGGTGTATGTAAGGCATTGAAAAAATATGGTATTCAGGCACCTATTGATGTACATCTCATGGTGAAACCTGTAGATCGCATGATTGGTGACTTCCTGGAAGCAGGGGCTGACATTATTACGTTCCATCCGGAAGCATCTGATCATATTGACCGTTCTTTACAGTTGATCAAATCGGGTGGTGCTAAAGCCGGTCTGGTATTTAATCCAGCAACACCATTGCATTACCTGGATTATGTACTGGATAAGGTTGACCAGGTACTTCTAATGAGTGTGAACCCTGGCTTTGGCGGACAGAAATTCATTCCAATGACTTTGGATAAATTACGTCAGGCGCGCAAGATCATTGATGCTTCAGGTCGTGATATCCGTTTAGAAGTAGATGGCGGTGTGGGACCAGCAAATATTCGTGAAATTGCAGAAGCTGGTGCAGATATGTTTGTGGCCGGTTCAGCGATTTTTGGCAAGCCGGATTATAAAGCTGTGATTGATGAAATGCGTAGTGAGCTGGCTAAAGTCGGTCAAATCCAGCTTTAATCTCTAAAATGTTTAAGGTGCATAAATCTGTGGATAACTTTATGGATAAGTGTGTAGATATCTATGTTGATAACTATATGGATATGTTGCATATTTTGTAATCGTTTGTGGCTTGATTGATTGCATCTTAGACAAAAATTGTATAAAAAGAACTCAATCGGAGTTCTTTTTACCTATGTCAACCCTTGATTTTAGTGATCGTTTATTCATCAAAGGTTAATAATCAAGTCAAACAAAAAGTGATCAATAGGTCTTAGTTTTGTGTTTCATTGTGTAAGATCTCCACGCTATTTTTAAATTTAATTCATGTGCATAACTTAATAATATGGACTTATTCCTTGTTTGTTTTTCTTACTCAAGTTTCTGTAATGCCATAACACGATGTCCCATGTTGGCGTTCCTTAAGATAGGCTGAAATCTTCAGGTTGTCCTGAGCATTTGAGTAAGACATGGTTAAGTTAATTCTCATTCAGTCAAATTTTGTAAACGGCAGTTTGGTTTAGCCATCTGTTTTATAAAATGCCTATTTTTTTTAGGGGGAACGACCTCCCTTGTTGAATAAATTTATAAAATTTAACAAGAAAAATCGTCAGGACGGCCTGACTCTGTTAATTAGGAGGAAGGCGATATGGCCTGGATTATACTTGTATTCGCTGGACTATTTGAGATTGTCTGGGCCTATTCCATGAAGCTCTCAGAGGGTTTTAGCAGACTCACACCGAGTATTTTTACGATTGTTTTTATGGTGCTCAGTTTTGTATTGCTGGCCTATGCCATGCGTACTTTGCCTCTAGGAACTGCCTATACCATCTGGACGGGCATTGGCGCAGTCGGCTCATTTCTGGTCGGTGTTATAGTTTTAGGTGAACCTGCTTCTGCTATGCGTATGCTGGCTGCGGTGCTGATTATTTCCGGACTTGTTTTGATGAAATTATCCTCCTCCTAAGAGCTGTTGAGCAGTTCTGATTTCGAGTAAAATAAAAACTGGCAAGCTTGATTCTGTAGGAGTAGGGCCATGCAACTCAGTTATATTTATATGGACTCGCCTGTAGGACAGTTGCAGCTGGTCGCCAATGAAACGGCACTGGTGGCTGTACTCTGGGATTGTGAGAAACCGAATCGGGTTAGATTGGCAACTCTGGTAGAAGATCCACAGCATCCCGTGTTGATAGAAGCTCGACGTCAGCTTCAGGAATATTTTGCCGGTCAGCGCAAGGTTTTTGAGTTACCTTTGGACTTTGCTGGTACAGATTTCCAGAAAAAAGTCTGGCAGGCTTTGCTGAATATTCCTTATGGACAGACCCGAAGTTACCGGGAAATCGCTGAACAGATCGGTAATGTTAAAGCAGTACGCGCCGTGGGGGCTGCCAATGGTAAAAACCCGATCTCGATTATTGCACCTTGTCATCGGGTGATTGGCAGTAGTGGTAAGCTGATAGGCTTTGCGGGTGGTCTGGATAAAAAAGAAATTCTATTAAATATTGAGCGAACCCATTAAGATCAAAATCATAAAATTAATGAAAATTAAAATATGGATCAGTTCGCAACACAAATCTTAGGCCAACTCTGGTCCAGTTTATGGTGGGTTCTTCTACTTTTTATTGGTTTAATCGTTTTTAAGTTATTTAAGCCATTTTTAAAAGGGAAGTTGGGAGAGTTTGCTGTTGCCACTCATGTCAAACTTTATCTGAAAGACCCTGAGTATCGATTATTAAACGATTTGACTCTTCCGGATGGAGAAGGGAATACAACACAAATTGATCATCTCTTATTAAGTCCTTATGGCCTGTTTGTGATTGAAACCAAAAACTATAAAGGCTGGATCTTTGGTGGCGAGCGACAAAAGACCTGGACACAAAAACTTTATAAAAATAGCTATAAATTTCAAAATCCGATTCATCAGAATTATAAGCACATTAAAGTTCTGGAGCAGTTGCTGGCTGATATTATTGAGCCAGACCAGTTGCATTCTGTGATTGTATTTATGCCAGATGCGGTATTCAAAACCTCAATGCCAAATTATGTATTTCGAGGCGCAGGTTGGACAGATTATGTAAAAAGCTTTAATCAGCGAGTTATTTCTGATACCAAGATTAAACGTATCCAGATTCGCTTGGAGAAGGAAGTATTAGAAAAATCCTGGAAAACCAACCGTGAACATGTCGCAAATTTAAACAGGCGACAATCCGAACAAAAAAGCCTTTGAATCATTCAAAGGCTTTTTCTTAATTTTTCGAGGCTTTTAGTTTTTCAGTAATTTCAACCAGCTGTTTAATCCGTTTGACCTCATCCCAGAGTGCTTTAGCTTCAGGATAATGCTTGGACATCATACCCAGCCATTGTTTGTAACGACCGACCATATTCATTTCCTTTTTATAGGAACCATTCAGGAAACGGATTTGCAGTTCCAGTAGCTCATTCCAGGTGATGAGCGGCTCATCAGAATTCTGGCGAATACATTGGGTCAGATCAGGTGTAGTGACCGCACCACGGCCAATCATTAGATCTTCACAGCCTGATTCTAGCTGACATTGCTTGGCATCGGCATTGGTCCAGATTTCACCATTGGCAATGACATTGATCTTTAAGGCTTCACGGATCGGTTGCAGCTGATCCCAGAAGGCTGGTGGAGTATAGCCATCGGACTTGGTCCGTGCATGGACAGTGACCCAGGCCGCTCCAGCATCTTCAATGGCATGGGCATTTTCCATCATGAAGTTGCGATCCATATAACCCAGACGCATTTTCGCCGAAACCGGGATATGTGCAGGCACTGCATCACGAACAGCTTTGACCAATTCATAGACGACTTCAGGTTCATCTAGCAGCACTGAACCACCACGATGACGATTCACGGTTTTAGCTGGGCAACCGAAATTCATATCAATCGCAGGGGCACCCATGGCAGCGACCTTCACTGCATTGGCTGCCAGCATTTCCGGATTATTTCCCAGAAACTGTACATGCACCGGCGTACCGGCAGCAGTTTTGCCGTCATTCAACAGTTCAGGGCAGTAGGTGTGATAGATATGATCTGGTAGCACCGAATCCGTGACACGAATAAACTCGGTTACACACCAGTCGAAGCTCCCAACGGATGTCAGTACATCACGCATAATCGGGTCAGTTAAGCCTTCCATGGGTGCAAGAACAAGTTTCAACGGTCAACACCTGTTAATTCGAAAAACGGTGTTATACGGCTTTTTGGTGGGAAAGTCCAGGCAGTTTAATTTTCATATGAATTGCAGAAAAAGATTGAGTGTGAAT
Source organism: Acinetobacter sp. YH16031 (assembly GCF_013417335.1). Taxonomy (NCBI): domain Bacteria; kingdom Pseudomonadati; phylum Pseudomonadota; class Gammaproteobacteria; order Moraxellales; family Moraxellaceae; genus Acinetobacter; species Acinetobacter sp. YH16031. Next base: position 135,997 of record NZ_VPED01000003.1, on the reverse strand, counting down.
GAGTACCTATTGATCTTTTGCTATCTAAATAAAAAACCTTAAATCGGCTGATTTAAGGTTTGGATTTAAAGCTTGAAAATCTAATATTGTCTTAATCGACCAGCTTTTCAACTTTCATGCTTTCACGATAATACTGACAGCCTTTATACAGTAGGAATACACCAATCAGGCCGGCTATCGCATTGACGATAGAAATTGAATTCCCCACCATTAGGGTATTTTCATAATATCGGTCTGTAATCAGCGCCACAGCAGTTGTACCCACACCGAGTGCAATCAGGTTAGAAATCAACAGGAATTTGGCTGATACCTGAGAGCGCAACTGGTTCGGTGTCAGCATCTGGGTAGCAGCGGCTGATGCTGGAATCGGGAAGGTGGAGAAGAACATCGCCACAAAGATCAGTGCGAATGAAAGCTGCATATTGTCGACTTGGGTAAACAGCACGCTTGGAATGATCAGGGCAGCACAGCCAATTGCACCGGCACGGATTGCTGCATCGCTATAGCCACGTTTAGAAAAGAAGTCGATGAGCCAGCCACAGAATAGGGCGCCTGAAGTATTTGCGACAAGAATAATACTTCCAAGGATATATCCGGTCTGGCTTGCATCCAGACCAAAGTGACGCATGTAGTAGGCTGGTGCCCAGCCGAGCAGGGAATACAGCATCATAGTGTAGAAAGAGAAGCCAATAAAATGACAGAAGAATGTCTTTTTATGGGTTTTGATAAAACCAATCGAATTCTTAAAAGATGCTTTCACTGCGACACCATTCGCATCCATTTTGAGACCTTTACGTTCTGGTTCACGTACGGTCAGAATCATGAGTAGTGCCAGCAATACACCCGGTAAACCGACAATCATAAAGGTCAGCTGCCAGGTTTTGATTTCACCGATCACCGGTAAAGTGACAAAGCTAACATCCTTGAGCAGACCAATGACATAACCACCGATCAGGAAAGCCAGTCCTGAACCGATAAAAGCGCCAATGGCATAAACGCCCAGCGCACGGCCCAGTTTATGTTTAGGGAAGAGATCTGCCACAATGGAATAAAAGGCAGGGGAAAGTGCTGCCTCACCTGCACCGACACTGAGGCGAGCCAGGAACATCTGGATAAAGTTTTTGCTTAGACCGCAGGCTGCAGTTGCCAGACTCCAGAAGGCAATCCCGACTGAAATAATTTTCACACGTGATTTCTTGTCGGCCAGTGCGGCGATCGGTACGCCCATAAAGGCATAAAACAGCGAAAAGGCCAGACCTTGTAACAGGCTGAACTGGGTATCACTGAGCATCAGGTCGGCCTTAATCGGCTCAATCATCAGGGATAAAATCTGACGGTCTACGAAAGACAGAATATAGGCCACCATACAGATGATCACCACATACCATTGATAGCTACTACGTTCTGGAGCTGCTGGTGGAATTTCTGTAGCTACCTGTTCGGGGATAGGCGTAGTAATTTTTAGATGAGAATCGAGTGGTTGGACATCATTGTCAACCTTGTCTATGACCAATGTTTTTTCATTCATCATGCAACATCCTGTGCAAGTTATAGTGATTGGCTTATTTGATACAAATTTAATTATTTTTATTTTTTAAATGTATCAATTAATCTAATCTAGGAGTAATTTGCACAGCCGTCAATATGTCTGGATTAAAAAGATACAATTATTTTTAAAAGAATAAAAAAGGGAATCAAATAGACTCCCTTTAGCTTTAAGTGTGTGAAAATGGAGGTTAAGCGGCTTTTTCCACTAGAGTCAGGATGTCATAGGTTGCGACCAGTTCATTGCGCTGGTTTTTAACTTTGATGTCCCAGACCACAACACCATGCGGTTTCTGCTCATCACGCAGCGGTTTAGGTGTTTTTTGCTTGCAGGTCAGTTCTACCTGAATGGTATCACCAATTTTCACTGGTTCTACGAAGCGCAGGTTATCCATACCGTAGTTAGCAATGACAGGACCCGGAGCGGCATCGACAAACAGGCCAGCAGCCGCAGAAACAATGAAGTAACCATGTGCGACGCGTTCACCGAACAGGGATTCTGCAGCCGCAATCTTGTCCATATGTGCATAGAAGTAATCACCACTTAAACCACCAAAGTTGACAATATCAGCTTCAGTAATGGTGCGGCGTGCAGTCAACAAGCGTTCACCGATCCGCAGTTCATCAAAGGATTTCTTGAATGGATGCACGCGGTCTTCAAATACCTCAGCACCTGCGGTCCAGCTATGACCGACCTGAGTCAGCGCATTTGGTGAGCCTTGAATAGCAGTACGCTGCATATAGTGTTTCACTGCACGCAGACCACCGAGTTCCTCACCACCGCCAGCACGCCCCGGACCACCATGCACTAACAATGGCAGTGGTGAACCATGACCGGTACTTTCCTTCGCGCTTTCACGATCCAGAATATGCACACGACCATGCCAAGGCGCGATCTTGCTGAGTAGCTGTTCAATATTTTCATCATGGTTACGCACGATTGAAGCGACCAGACTGCCTTCACCACGAGCTACTAATGTTGCCAGTTGTGGTAGGTCACTATACGGCATCAATGTAACCACTGGGCCAAAGGCTTCGATATTATGAATCTGTTGGGCCTGTACCGGATCTTTACATAACAATACTGTTGGTGGATAGAAAGCAGATTTTTCCGGATGTGCGACCTGGATGGCAAAGTCCTGGCGCAGGTGGCTACCTATGATGATTTCAGCTTCCTGTGCTAGCTGTTCTACCTTGGCAGCAACATCATGCTTCTGTTTAACGCTGGCCAGAGCACCCATGGTTACGCCGTCCTGTGCAGGATCACCGATGACTACTTTCTGTAGTTTTTCAGTCAGGCGTTGCTGTACGGTATTGAGCAATGCTGCTGGCACAAAGGCACGACGAATTGCAGTACATTTTTGTCCGGCCTTGGTTGTCATTTCACGGAAGACTTCACGCACAAACAGGTCAATGGTTCCATCGTTGGCTTGCTGGGTCAGGATGGCGCTGTTCACCGAATCGGCTTCCATGCTGAATGGAATGGAGTGGGCATTCAGGTGCGGATGCGCACGCAGTTTCTGGCCGGTAGTAGCCGAACCTGTGAAGGTTACCGTATCCTGTGCATTCAGGTGATCAAACAGGTCGTAAGTCTGCCCGCAGATCAGCTGCAGAGCACCTTCTGGCAGTAAATTACTGGCTAAAATGTCTTTAACGACTGCATGTGTCAGTTCTGCGCCTTCTGTTGCTGGCTTCACAATACATGGCACACCGGCTAGTAGAGTAGGTGCAATTTTTTCCAGCATACCCCAGATTGGGAAGTTAAATGCATTGATATGTACGGCCACACCGGCTTTCGGGCTCAGGATATGTTTAGCACCAAAGCTGCCCTGTTTGGATAATGGAATCCAGGCATCTTCAACCAGTGCCGTTTCATCGCTGAGTTCACGGCGAACCAGACTTGAATAGGCAAACAGAGTGCCGATCCCACCTTCAATATCAATCCAGGCATCTTTGCGGGTACAGCCGGTTGCGGCTGCCAGGCGGTAATAATCTTTCTTACGTTCCAGTAAATATTGTGCCACCTGTTTCAGAGCATTAGCACGCTGGTGGAAAGTCCAGTGGGCAATGGCTGCACCCTTCTGTTTGGCATATTGCACCACATTATGCATGTCGATACCGTGACTGCTGACCTGATAAATCGCTTCACCGCTAATAGCGTGATAAACCGTACGCAAGTCATTTTGTGCGCTATGTTCACCACCTAAAACCAGTGAACTCAATACTTTAACTTTAGCTGAGTAATTCGCCTGTGTGTCGTCCTGAAGATCCGTGCTCTGGGTAGTGCTGTCCAGTTCCAACATTGTATAACTCCATTTATGATACGTTGTTGAGTTTATTTTTGCTTTTGATGTTTCATAAATTGCAATCAAAAAACTTAAATGTCAATCATAATCCGCAAACAAAAAAGTAACTTTCATGTAATTAAAAATTTAAAAATAATAAAAACAATAACTTAATAAAAAATGCTTTTAAAAAATATATGATACTTAAAAAATAGTATTGATTTTATATTTGTATCGTTTTAATTTGAATGTATCAGCACTTGGGATAAGTGAGACAAACATGAATAAGCAACAACAAACATTCGATCAGAAGATAGAGCAGGACATTTCTATTGAAGCGAAGGACTGGATGCCGGATGCCTATAGAAAGACCCTGATCCGCCAGATTGGCCAGCATGGACATTCAGAAGTGATTGGCATGCTGCCAGAAGGTAACTGGATTACCCGCGCACCAACCTTAAAGCGTAAAGCGGTATTGCTGGCTAAAGTACAAGATGAAGCAGGACATGGCCTGTACCTCTACAGTGCAGCAGAAACGCTTGGTGCAGACCGTGATGACATGATGGAAAAGCTGATTGCTGGCCGCATGAAATATTCATCCATTTTTAACTATCCAACCCTGACCTGGGCAGATGTTGCTGCGATTGGCTGGCTGGTAGATGGGGCGGCAATCGTCAATCAGGTGGCGTTGTGTCGTACTTCTTATGGTCCTTATGCACGTGCCATGGTGCGTATCTGTAAAGAAGAAAGTTTCCACCAGCGTCAAGGCTTTGAGGCCATGATGCAACTGGCACAAGGTACGCCAGAACAGAAACAGATGGCACAGGATGCAGTGAACCGTTTCTGGTGGCCGGCACTGATGATGTTTGGTCCAAGTGACGACAACTCTCCAAACAGTGCACAAAGCATGCAGTGGAAAATCAAATTATTCAGTAATGATGCATTGCGTCAGAAATTTGTCGACAACACTGTGCCGCAAGTATTGCAGCTTGGCCTGACTGTGCCGGACCCAGACCTGAAACTCAATGAAGAAACTGGCCACTATGAATTTGGTCAGGTGAACTGGGATGAGTTCTTCGATGTGCTGGCAGGCAGAGGTCCATGCAACCACGAACGTATCGAAGCACGCCGCAAGGCTTGGGAAGACGGCAAATGGGTGCGTGAATCTGCTGCAGTTTATGCCAGCAAGCAGCAGCAATCAGAGCAACGAAAAATCGCTTAAGGCAACGGAATAGCACAAGGATATGCAAATGAACAAGAATAACTGGTCTTTATACGAAGTATTTATTCGCAGCAAACAGGGTCTGAGCCACCGCCATGTCGGCAGCCTGCGCGCCCCTGATGATGAAATTGCCCTGCAAAATGCCCGTGACGTCTATACCCGCCGCAATGAAGGTGTAAGCATCTGGGTAGTGAAATCTGAACTGATTACCTCATCTCAACCAGATGAAAAATCAGAGTTTTTTGATCCTTCACTGAACAAGGTCTACCGTCATCCGACCTTCTATCACATTCCAGATGGCATCGAGCACATGTAAGGTGGAGGGCAGAGCAATGACGAATCAGGTATTAGCACAATTTTTACTGCATGTTGGTGACAGCCAGCTCATCCTTTCACACCGTCTGTCAGAGTGGTGCGGTCACGCACCTGAGCTGGAGCTAGATATTGCACTGGCAAATATTGGTTTGGACCTGTTAGGTCAAGCACGTACCGCGTTGAGTCTAGCCGGTGAAATTGAAGGGCTGGGCCGTGATGAAGACAAACTGGCCTATTTCCGTACCGAGCGTGAATACCGCAATTTGCTGTTGAGTGAACAGCCAAATGGTGACTTTGCTCAAACCATCGTGCGTCAGTGGTTGATGGATCATTACCATGCTTTGCTGTTTGCAGCACTCAGCAATAGCAAGAATGAAGACATTTCTTCATTCGCCATCAAGTCGCTGAAAGAGGTGAAATACCATTTGCGTTTTTCAACCTCATGGATGGAACGCCTGAGCTTAGGTACTGCAGAAGCACATGAAAAAATCCAGAATGGTCTGAACCAGCTATGGCGCTTTACTGAAGAGCTGTTCAGCCTGACTGCAGATGAACGCCAGCTAGTCGATGCTTACCTGATTCCTGATCTGGAACTGCTGAAACCGAAATGGCTGGAAACCATATCTGCCGAGCTGCAACGTTTTGAACTCAGCCTGCCAGAAAGCGGTGCTTACCGTAGTGGTGCCAAGCAGGGACTGCATACCGAACATCTGGGTTATGTACTGGCGGAACTGCAATATATGCAGCGTGCCTATCCGGGCATGAACTGGTAAATCAACACATCACAGGGAGTGAGTGGCATGAACCTGATCAGACATGTAGAAGATCAATGCTGGGAAGTCCTGGCTCAGGTTTCCGATCCGGAAATCCCGGTCCTGTCGGTCCTTGACTTGGGAATGATTCGCGGGGTGGAGATTAATCCGCAGGATGAGATCGTCGTCCGATTGACACCGACCTATAGTGGCTGTCCGGCAACCGATTTGCTCAAGGCGGAAATCACCCAGGCATTTGCAGCACATGAGCTGACGCCAGTCAAAGTCGTGGTCGATCTGTCAGAAGCATGGACCACCGACTGGATGAGTGAAGAAGGTAAACAGAAACTGCAGCAATATGGTATTGCTCCACCCAAAGGTGGTTCAAACAGCTGCGGTACCCATGTCGCACTCAGTGATGGTATCCAGTGTCCACATTGTCATAGTCACCACACCCGATTACTTAGTGAATTCAGTTCAACCGCTTGCAAGGCGCTGTACAAATGTCAGGAATGCCTGGAGCCGTTTGACTATTTTAAATGTATCTAAGGGCTTAAGCGCACAAGCCATAACAATAAAGCGTGAGATCGCCACAGTTTAAGAAGGATTTTGAAATGAGCCAGTTTATTCCATTAACCATTAAATCGATTCAGCCTCAGACTGAACAGGCAATTTGCATTGCTTTTGAACTGAGTCCAGAGCATGCCGAGAGCTTTCAGTATCAGCCGGGCCAACACCTGACCATCCGTCACATGACAGAACAGGAAGAATTGCGCCGTTGCTATTCGATCTGTAGCGATACTGATGAAGACATGAGTATTGCGATCAAGAAAATTGATCAGGGACAGTTCTCAACCTGGGCCAATGAAAACCTGAAAGTCGGTGATGTACTGGAAGTGATGCCACCACAAGGTGTGTTTTTCCAGAAAGCGGCCAAGACTGGTGGAAAACACTATCTCGGTTTTGCTGCAGGTAGTGGTATTACGCCAATTCTGTCAATTGTCAAAGCAGTTTTGAACCGTCAGCAAGATGCCACTTTTACCCTGGTTTATAGCAACCGTTCCTGGAAACAGACCATGTTCTCTGAACAGATCATGGATCTGAAAGACCGTTTTAAAGAGCGTCTACAGCTGATCAATATTTTCTCGCGTGAACTGAATGACAGCGAAATTTTTAATGGTCGTATTGATGCTGAAAAACTGCAGCAGCTGTTCCAGGCAGGCCTGATTCCAGCAGAAACCGATCACTGCTTTGCCTGTGGCCCTGAAGAAATGATGAATGCGGTAGAAACCGTATTGCCAACCCTCGGGATTGAGCGTAACAAGATTCACACCGAACGCTTTAATACCGGTACTGCACCAAAAGCCTCTGCGCAGCAGATCGAAAGCCGTACCGAGGAAAAGGTTAACATTATTCTGGATGGTCGTGAGCTGATCATTGAAGTGTCCAAACAGGATGACAGCATTCTGGATGCCGCCTTACGTGCTGGTGCGGATCTGCCTTATGCCTGCAAGGGCGGGGTATGTGCAACCTGTAAATGCAAGGTGTTACAGGGCGAAGTGGAAATGGCGATCAACTATAGCCTGGAGGAAGAAGAAATCCAGAAAGGTTATGTGCTGAGCTGTCAGGCGCGTCCAACCTCAGCCAATGTGCGCCTGAGTTTTGATGAATAAGCCGGAAATCAGGTCCATCACAGGAAAATCACTATGGAATTGATGAAAACGGAATTGATTAAAACCAGTTCACCCAAAGCTGGTGTGGTATTGATCGAGCTGAACCGCCCAGAAAAGCGCAATGCCCTGAACAATGCCACTTTGAAAGCCATTGCTGACACACTGCAAATTCTGGATACAGATACCGAAGTCAAGACGGTAGTGATTACTGGTAATACCCAGTGTTTTGCAGCCGGTGCAGATTTGAATGAGTTAGCACAACTGGATGTGGTGAGCATACAGCAGGATCAGCGTCCATTGTTATGGAAACGCATTGATGAATTTTCCAAGCCATTGATCATGGCAGTAAATGGCTATGCTTTTGGTGCCGGCTTTGAACTGGCACTACATGGTGACATCGTAATGACGGGTGATAATGCCCAGTTTGCCCTGCCAGAGATTGGCCTCGGTATGTTGCCCGGTGCAGGTGGAACCCAACGTCTGGCACGTCTGGTAGGACAGCAACTATGTATGCGTTGGGCTATGACCGGTGAAGTGATTTCTTCACAGACCGCTTTACAGCATGGCATCACCAGCCAGGTTTGTCCGGCAGATTTGACCGTGCAATATGCGGTAGAACTGGCAGCAAAAATTGCAAAACAGGCACCGCTGGCCATCCGTGTAATTAAACAGTCCCTGAAATCAATACATGAAGTGACCCTGAGTCAGGGCCTTAAACTGGAACGTCAGCATTTCGTCTGGCTGGCCGCTACCCAGGATCGTCAGGAAGGCATCAATGCTTTCCTGGAAAAAAGAAAACCAGAATTTAAAGGTGCGTAATGGATTACCAAACAATTATTGTCGAAGAAAAAAATGCAGTGGGCTATCTGACCTTTAACCGTCCTAAACAGCTCAACAGCTTTAACGAAAGCATGCATCAGGAAGTATCTTCTGTACTGAAACGTTGGGCTAAAGATGCGGCGATTCGTGCAGTGGTGATTTCTGCAGAAGGACGTGGTTTCTGCGCTGGTCAGGACCTGAATGACCGTGTGGTTGATCCCAATGCTGATGCCCCAGATCTAGGTTTATCCATTGAAAAATATTACAACCCGTTGATCAAGCTGATTACCGAAATGCCAAAACCGGTGATCTGTGCCGTAAATGGTGTGGCAGCAGGTGCAGGTGCAAATATCGCACTGGCTTGTGACATCGTGGTAGCTGCTCAATCTGCTTCGTTTATTCAGGCATTCTGCCGTCTCGGTCTGGTGCCAGACTCGGGGGGTACCTGGTTCCTGCCACGTCTGGTGGGCCGTGCCCAAGCAATGGGGCTGGCGATGCTAGGCGATAAAATTTCGGCTGAACGTGCGCTGCAACTTGGCATGATCTGGCAGGTGGTTGAAGACGAGCAGCTAAAAGCTGAAGCAGAAAAAATGGCTGAGCATCTGGCAACTCAACCAACTTATGGCCTGTCGCTGATCAAGAAAGCGATTCATGCGGCTGCAGACAATAATCTGGATGAGCAACTCATTCTGGAGCGCGATCTGCAGCGTCTGGCTGGCCGTTCCAGCGATTACCGTGAAGGCGTACAGGCCTTTATGCAAAAACGCACACCACAATATAAGGGGTGCTAAATATGCCAGAGATGAATTTAACCCAAGCCAAAGTTGCGGTGATCGGTGCCGGTACGATGGGTATCGGGATTGCCCAGCTAGCCGCCATGCATGGTCACTCAACCTATGTTTATGATGTTGATACCAGCCGTACCCGGGCTGCATTGCAGGACTTACAGGCACAGCTCAGCAAGCGTGTGGCTGCAGGTAAAATGACCCAGGAACTGCTGGACAGCACTTTTGCCAACCTAACTGTGGTGCAGGACCTTCAGCAACTTGCGGATCGTAACCTGATCATTGAGGCGATTGTCGAGAAAAAAGAAGTCAAACAGCAGCTGTTCCAGCAACTGGCAGAAATCTGCTCGGCAAAGACAATCTTTGCTTCAAATACTTCGTCGATTTCAATTACTGCGATTGCCTCTGCAATTCCGCAACCAGAACGGGTCGTGGGACTGCATTTCTTTAACCCGGCACCGGTTATGAAACTGGTAGAAATTATCCGTGGTCTTCAAACTTCTGCGGACATTGCCACTGCGTTAATTGAATTGATGACTCGCTGGAAAAAGGTACCGGTTACGGCAAAATCTACGCCAGGTTTTATCGTGAACCGTGTAGCCCGTCCTTACTATGCTGAAGCCTTTCGTGCCTTGCAGGAAAATGTTGCTACGCCTGAGCAGCTGGATTTCATCATGCGTGAATGTGGCCGATTTGCCATGGGGCCATGCGAGCTGACCGACCTGATCGGGCAGGATGTGAATTTCTCGGTGACTCAAAGTGTCTATAACGAATTCTTTAATGAACCCCGTTATCGTCCGTCATTAATCCAGAAAGAACTGGTCGATGCTGGCTGTCTGGGGCGCAAGTCCAAGCAGGGATTCTATGACTACCGCAGCGAAGTGCGTACTCCGGCTTATCAATTGCCGGTGCTATATGCCAAATCGGTACAGAAACTTGAGGTGCTTGTGAAAGGTGCCTGGCAGCATTCCCCAGCACTGATTGAACTCTTAAAGCAGGCTTCACATGTGGAACTGAGCTTTCAGGCTGCTGAGCACAATGAAATTCTCATCGGCGACGTATCATTGCGCCTGTCTTTGGGTGAATCGGTTGAACTGGACTATACCCAGCAGAAAGTCGTACTGATGGACTGGCATGCGGACTGGCATAATGCCAAAGCGATTCCAGTGACTGCTTCACCTGCGTGTAGCGAACAGGATCGTCAGGTAATCGAGCAGCTACTGGTCGGTATGAATGTGATACCAATTTGGTCTAAAGACCATGCAGGCCTATATGTACTGCGTACTATTGCTATGCTGGTGAATGAAGGATGTGAAGCTGTTCTACATAATATTGCCTCAGAACAAGACATTGATTCAGCAATGAAATTTGGTGTCAATTATCCAAATGGTCCATTTGAGTGGGTAAACAAAATCGGATATAACACAATTTTACAAATCTTAAAAAATATGTATCGTATTTATGGTGAAGAGCGATACCGACCTAGTATATATTTAGTTAAGCAGGCAGCGCTAGGACAGGCGCAACAAGTATCGCCAACACAGTTACGTGTGGCGGGCTAAGGAATAAAAATGATGGAACATGTTTATATTTTTGACGGTATTCGTACCCCAATCGGTCGTTATGCGGGTAGCTTGAGCGGCATTCGCGCTGATGATCTGGCTGCTCTACCAATTAAGTATTTAAAAGAGCAGCATCCCAACCTACCATGGGCAGAAGTCGATGAAGTGATTTTAGGTTGTGCCAATCAGGCGGGTGAAGATAACCGTAACGTGGCGCGTATGGCAGCCCTTTTGGCTGGGTTGCCGGAAAGCGTACCGGCGATTACCGTAAACCGTCTCTGTGCTTCCGGTCTGGATGCTGTTGGTTTGGCAGCACGTGCGATTAAATCGGGTGAAGCACAGTTTGTAGTGGCCGGTGGCGTAGAATCCATGAGCCGTGCGCCATTCGTACAGTCTAAGCCGACAGCAGCCTTTAGCCGTACTCCGGAAATTTATGACACCACCATTGGCTGGCGATTTATCAATCCAAAATTTAAGGTAGGTTTCGGCGTAGATAGCATGCCGGAAACAGCAGAAAATGTGGCTGAAAAATATCAGATTAATCGGGAAGATCAGGATCTGTTTGCTTATCGCAGCCAGCAAAAAACTGCACAGGCACAGCAGAATGGTATTTTTCAGGCAGAAATCCTGCCGGTAGAAATCAAAGGTGCTAAAGGTTCTACTCAGGTGATTGCTGAGGATGAACATCCACGTGCCGATACTACTTTAGAAAAATTGGCTTCTTTAAAAGCGCCATTCCGCAAGGAAGGTGGTTCGGTAACTGCTGGTAATGCATCTGGCGTGAATGATGGTGCCGCTTGTGTATTGCTGGGTAATCAGCAGTTTGCAGAACAGCATGGACTGAAACCGCTGGCACGTGTAGTGGGAATTGCCAGTGCCGGTGTAGAGCCGCGCTATATGGGCATTGGTCCAGTACCAGCAGTGCAGAAAGTATTGAAACAGACAGGGCTTAGTCTGGAACAGATGGATGTCATCGAGCTGAATGAAGCCTTTGCTGCACAGTCACTTGCAGTACTACGTGAGCTGGGCCTTCAGGATGATGATGCACGAGTAAACCCGAACGGTGGTGCCATTGCTCTCGGCCATCCTCTTGGTATGAGTGGTACACGACTGGTGATTACCGCCATGAAAGAACTACAGCGTAAACAAGGAAAATATGCCCTTTGTACCATGTGTGTCGGTGTAGGACAGGGTGTCGCACTGATTCTGGAAAATGTGGCTTAAGGACTGAATTAAAAAACAGGAACATCAGCAGTCAGGATGACTGCAGCAGGAGCAAAATATGAATAACAATGCAATGGAACAGATTGAAACCGCTTCAGTGGATGAATTACGTAGCCTGCAACTGGAACGTATGAAAAAAACGCTGCAGCATGCCTATCAGAACAGTACGGTGTACAAGAAAAAGTTTGATGAAGCAGGTGTGCATCCGGATGATCTGAAATCACTGGAAGACCTGGCAAAATTCCCCTTTACCACCAAGCAGGATCTGCGCGAAAACTATCCATTTGGCATGTTTGCTGTGCCTCAGGAGCAGATTGTCCGTGTACATGCTTCTTCAGGAACCACAGGTCAGCCTACTGTAGTCGGTTATACCCAGAATGACATCAACACCTGGTCCAATGTTGTGGCACGCTCGTTACGTGCAGCCGGACTCAGCAGTAAAGATACGATTCAGGTATCTTATGGATACGGGCTATTTACTGGCGGGTTGGGTGCACATTATGGGGTAGAACGTCTGGGTGCCACCGTAATTCCAATGTCAGGTGGCCAGACCGACAAACAGGCACAATTGATTCATGATTTCAAGCCAACAGCTTTAATGGTCACACCATCTTATTGTCTGAACATTATTGAATGTCTGGAGAAAAAATTCGGGACTGCCAAGGATTGTTCCATCAAGACCGGGATCTTTGGCGCAGAGCCATGGACCAATGAAATGCGCCGTGAAATTGAAGAACGTCTGGGTATTGATGCGCTAGATATTTACGGCCTGTCCGAAGTCATGGGACCGGGTGTGGCGATGGAATGTCTGGAATCCAAAGATGGACCTACCATCTGGGAAGATCACTTCTATCCTGAAATTATCCATCCGGAAACCGGTGAAGTATTACCTGATGGTGAACTGGGTGAGCTGGTATTTACCACCATCACCAAAGAAGGTATGCCGGTGATTCGTTACCGTACCCGTGATCTGACACGCTTATTGCCAGGTACAGCACGTACTATGCGTCGTATGGACAAGATTGTCGGTCGCAGTGATGACATGATGATTATTCGTGGCGTGAATGTGTTCCCATCACAAATTGAAGAGCAAATCCTGCATATTCCGCAGCTTATTCCGAATTATCAGATTCAGATTTGTAAACAGGGCCATCTGGATACATTGCATATTCGTACCGAAATGCGTAAAGATAATGCTATAAATATGACACACCAATTGGCAAATCAGCTGAAAGTACAAATCAAGACCATGGTCGGGATTAGTGTCAGTGTGGAAGTTTTACCGGAAGGTAGCTTGCCACGCTCTGAAGGTAAGGCTCAGCGGGTGTTTGATATCCGAAAGTCCGCTTAAATACGTCTGGATGACAGGCTCAGGTCTGTCATCCGGCTTTAACAAGGTAAATTGAACGTAATGAATCCGAAATTAAAACAAGTAATTGATGATTTCATTCAGAATGAGACCCTTAGTGGAACCTCATTGGTAATGACGATTTTTGGTGACAGTATTTATCACCGCGGGGGAGTCATTAGTCTTGCCAGCCTGATTCAGCTGATGGATGTATTTGGCTTCAATGAGCGTTCTGTGCGTACCGCTGTATTCCGTCTGGTACAAAATGGCTGGCTGAGTTCAGAAAAGATTGGCCGCACCAGTTATTACCGTATTACCGAAAGCAGCCGTCAGCGTTTTATTACCGCAGACCAGAAAATTTACAGTTTCCAGCATAATGAATGGGATCAGAAATGGGATCTGGTTCTGCTCAGTTCAGTTGAACTAGAAAATAAACAAACGCTAAAAAAAGAACTGGAATGGTTAGGCTTTGCCAATATCGCGACCAATGTCATGGCCTATCCGGGGTGTGATCAGCAGAAACTGCAAAACCTGTTACTGAATAACAAGATGACCGATCAGGTCGTAGTGTTTCGTGCTGAAACTTTACAGCTTTGGCAGGAATCTTATCCAACCATTAAACGCATGGTTGAGACTAACTGGCCAATCCCGGAACTGCATCAGCGTTATGAAAAATTTATTAGCGATTTCCGCGAGTTTTTCTATCTGGTGGAAAATGAAGAGGAACTGGATCCAGTACAAGCCTTTCAGATTCGTATCCTGCTGATCCATCAATATCGCCGTATTTTACTGAAAGACCCGAATCTGCCATTTGAACTGTTACCAACAGACTGGTTGTCACTGATTGCGCGCAACCTGAGTACCAATCTATATCAGGCAGTATTTGCAGCAGGAGATGAGTTTTTCCTGGAGACTGCCCGGACAGCGGAAGGCCTTATGCCACCTGCACATCCACAATTTTATAAACGTTTTGGTGGCTTAAAGCAGCCGGAATTGACTTTTTAATATTTAAAAGATCATGAACCTAGTAGCTCAAGGAGGAGCCTATGCCATGTTATGCGATTGATGGGGTTATTCCTGTCGTCAGCCCTAAAGCTTATGTCCATCCTACGGCTGTGCTGATCGGTGATGTGATCATTGAAGCCGGAGTTTATATTGGTCCGTTCGCTTCGTTGCGTGCCGATTTTGGCCGGATTCATATCCAGAAAAATGCCAATGTACAGGATTCCTGTACCATTCATGGATTTCCGGACAGTGTGACCTTGGTTGAAGAATATGGCCATGTTGGTCATGGTGCCATTCTGCATGGCTGCGTGGTACGAAAAAATGCCTTGATCGGTATGAACAGTGTAATTCTGGATGAGGCCGAAATCGGGGAGAATGTCATTGTTGGGGCCAACAGTACAGTTAAGGCTAAATTCAAAGTGCCAGCAAATAATCTGGTACTTGGCAGTCCGGCAAAAGTCATCCGTCCTTTAGAAGAAAAAGAAATTGCCTGGAAAAGTCATGGCACCGAGCAATATATCCAGCTCACTGCACGTTGTTTGAATACCTTGCAGGAAGTAGAAGCTTTAACTGAAGATTCCGCAGAGCGACGTGATTATCAGAACTTTAAAGCCGATTATCAGATCAAGCAAAATAGTTAAACTAGCTGATTTCTAATAATTTTAGATAATTAAAATACGCTAATTTTTTAGTTTTAAAATTATTGGAAATGAAACCGAATTACTATTGTCACCTTTCCGGATCGAGTTAAGCTGTGAGAAAACAGGTCAGGAAAGTGCAGATGGAAAGTCGGGAATTTAAAGACCATTTCTCCCAGCAGTCCCAAGATTATGCCTTGTTTCGTCCGCATTATCCGGACACTTTGGGGAAGATGCTGGCAGAGCTATCAACGAGTACCCAATTGGCTTTAGACGTCGGCTGTGGCTCAGGACAGTTTTCAGAGGTTTTGGCGCATTATTTTGATCAGGTCATTGCCATTGATGCGAGTAGCGAACAAATCGCACAGGCCAAACCTCATCCGAAAATTCAATACCTTCATGCCCTAGCTGAAAATATACCCTTAGCTGATCAAAGTGCTGACCTGATTTCAGTCGCGCAGGCTGCCCATTGGCTGGATCTGGACAAGTTCTATGCGGAAGTTCGCCGTATTGCAAAATCCAATGCCATTCTGGCTCTTATTAGTTATGGGGTATTCAGCATTGATGAAGAACATCTGAATCATTATTTCAGACATTTTTATGAAGTGACGATCGCACCCTATTGGGCACCTGAACGTCGCCATGTCGATGAAGGATACAAAAATCTGCCATTTCCATTTCAGGAAATTTCTGTACAGCCGCCGGTATTACAAGTCGAGTGGAACTTTTACCAACTGATAGGCTATATGAGTACCTGGTCAGCTGTAAAAGCAGCCACCCAGGCACTCGGACATAATCCGCTGAATGTACTGGCGGATGCCTTATTGCCAGAATGGGAAGACCCAGAATTGCCCCGGGTAGTGAGTTGGCCGCTATCGCTACGAGTGGGAAGGATAAATCCAGATAAAGGAATGGATAATTAAATAAAAAGCCCAGTCTTAGCTGGGCTTTTATAATACCGATCGAAGATCAATCAGCTTATTTGTTTAACAGCATTTCTAGCACAAATTTGGAACCGATAAAGCCGAGCGCCAGCAGGCCAAACCCAAGCAGGGTAAAGCGCACTGCTTTCTGACCACGCCAGCCAAATTTCCAGTGGCCGATCAGTAATGCACCATAAACCAGCCAGGACACAATACTAAAGGCAGTCTTATGGGCCAGATGCTGGGCAAAGAAATTATCGATGGTAAAGAAGCCAAAACCCAATGCCAGTGTCAGTAAAATGAAACCGGTCATCAGCATATCGAACAATAAAGATTCCATATCCTGATAGGAGGGCAACAGATTCACCCAAACCCGACGTTTCTGTTTTTTCTTCAGTTCACGATCCTGAAACCGCAAAATGACGGCCTGAATCGTCGCCATCAATAACACAGCATAAGCGGATAGGGACAAGATAATATGAATATCCAGACCTAGGGAATTTTGTGCAATAACTTTCGCTGGCTGGGTGAAACTGAAACCGAGAATCAGGCCGGTCGCAGCGACGGGAATACCAATCAGGTTTAGCGCAATAATCGGCCGATAGGTACTGTAAATGATGCTTAGCAGCAGCATTAGCCCTGAAGTAAAGGAAAGTAAGGCAAATACATCATAATTCATCCCCATTGGGGTATACATGTCACCTGATAAAACCAAAGCATGCAGTACCAGTCCAACTAAAGCTGTTAAGCCGACAAACCATTGATTTGGAGTACGTTTAGTCATTAAATGAATGAACAGATACCAAAAAGAGGAGGTATAAGCGATTAATGCTAAGATCGTGTAAACCAAGGGTAGGCTAAGCATGTCAAACCTTTTTAAGGGTGATGAATATTCATTTATATAAATTCAGTGCGAACTACAGTATCCTATAGCATTCTATGCATAAATTTTCTATTTTAAGAAACAATTTTTTGCTACTGGCTATTTTAAGCGGATTTTGCAATGTTTGATACCTTAACAGAACGACTCACGCAGAGTTTAAGAAATGTTACTGGCTCAGGGCAGCTAACCGAAGACAATATTAAAGATACGTTACGTGAAGTACGTATGGCACTTCTTGAAGCCGACGTTGCGTTACCTGTAACTCGTGAATTTATCGCGAAAGTTAAGGAAGAAGCATTAGGCCAGGAAGTGATGACTCAGTTATCACCAGGGCAAGCCTTCGTCAAAATCGTCTATGACGAATTGACCAAAATGATGGGCGAGGCTAATGAAAGCCTTGACCTTACAGCAAAACCACCGGTGGTGGTACTGCTTGCCGGTTTGCAGGGTGCGGGTAAAACCACGACTGCAGCCAAACTTGCGCGCTTCCTGCAAGAGCGTCAAAAGAAAAAAGTAGCTATGGTGTCTGCCGACGTTTATCGTCCGGCTGCGATCAAGCAGTTACAGACAGTGGCTGGCGAAGTTGGCGCGATTTTCCTTGAATCGAATGCTACTGAAAAGCCAATCAGCATCGTTAATCGTGCAATTGAACAGGCAAAAATCCAGTTTGCCGATGTACTGATTGTCGATACCGCAGGTCGTCTGCATATTGATGACGACATGATGGAAGAGATTAAAGAGCTGCATGCAGCGATTAATCCGACTGAAACCCTGTTCGTGGTCGATGCCATGACCGGTCAGGATGCGGCGAATACGGCCAAAGCATTTAACGATGCGCTTCCTTTGACAGGTGTGATCCTGACCAAAACCGATGGTGATGCGCGTGGTGGTGCAGCACTGTCTGTTCGTGCGATTACTGGCAAGCCAATCAAGTTTCTTGGTATGGGTGAAAAACTGGATGCCCTTGAGCCATTCCATCCGGAACGTGTTGCACAGCGTATTCTGGGCATGGGTGACGTGCTTTCTTTGGTCGAAGAAGTTGAACGCAAAATCGACAAAGAAAAAGCCGAGAAAATGGCGAAGAAATTGCAGAAAGGCGGTAGCTTCAACTTTGAAGATATGCTGATGCAATTCGAGCAGATGAACAAGATGGGCGGCATGATGGGCTTCTTGGACAAACTTCCAGGCATGAGCAATTCTGGTATTCAAGATGCGATTGCGCAGGCGAATCCTGAAAAGCAAGTGAAGAAAATGGAAGCGATTATCCAGTCGATGACCATTAAGGAACGTCGTAACCCTGACCTGATGAATCCAAGCCGTAAAAAGCGTATTGCAGCAGGTTGTGGTATGGAGGTGTCAGAAGTCAACAAGCTGATCAAACAGCATGCGCAAATGGCGAAGATGATGAAGAAATTTGCTAATCCGTCGGGTATGGCAAAAATGATGAAATCACTGAGCGGTCTGCAAAAACAGTTTGGCGGTGGCGGTGGTATGGGCCCACTGTTCGGCGGCAACGACAAAAAATAACTGTTTTAAATAAAAAAGGCGCGTACAGCGCCTTTTTTATTATCTGTATTTTCTTTTATATCCAGTTTAAACAAAACAACATTTGCTTACCCAAATTTCTAGAAAAATCAGGCAGACTCGAAAACATTCGAAATAAAATAATACAGAAGGATGTTTCTAATGACTCAAGTGATTGTGGTGCATGGCTATACCGCAAGTCCTGAAGAAAACTGGTTTCCATGGATTCAGGAAAAAGCCCAGCAGGAACATGTCAGCTTGAAAGTACTCAGACTTGACCCGTCAACTACGCCAAAACTGGAGGTCTGGGAACAGCAAATGCGTGAACAGATTGACGGGATTGACGAAAACAGTATTTTTATTGCGCATAGTCTGGGTTGTCTGGCTGCATTACATTATTTAAGTCGCGAATTAAAAAATCAGAGAATCAAACAACTGGTTTTGGTGGCCGGTTTCAATGGCAGACTGGGACGTCTGGAAGAAGTTAATCCGTTCATTGACGCGGCTGAAGTAGATTTTGATTTACTGAAACGTCAGATTGATGAACGTGTAGTGATTTATTCGGAAGGTGATGATCGGGTTCAGCCTGACTTTAGTCTGGAGCAAGCGGAAAGTCTGGATGCAATCGTAGTCTGTGCCGAACATCAAGGGCATTTCATTAATTCTCAAGGCTGTATTGAACTGCCAGAAGTCTGGCGAGTGATTCAGCCTTATCTGATCCAATCTTCCACTGAATAGGGAGGATGATGAACAGATTGGTTCAATGATGACAGGATGAAATTAAATAAGGAATATTGAATTTCATCCGCTAATAATTAAAAACTTAACTTTTGTCGGAGCATTTTGCTCTTAATATAATAAGTACAATGCTATGAAAAATATAACGAAGAAAGTCTATATCGTGCCTGATTATCAGGCGACCTCAAATGACCATTGGTATCCATGGTTAAGCCGGCAGATCAAAGACGCAGGGTTCGAGGCCAAACGGATCATGCTGGCCAACCCTTTTCAACCTGATCTAGAAGAATGGCAGCACAACCTGAAGCTGCAGATTCCGCATCTGGATGAGCATAGTTTCATTGTTGCGCATGGCTTGGGTGGCTTAAGTGCTCTAAAGTTTCTTGAAGAACACTATAGCCGTACACAATTGAAAATTGGCGGGCTCATGTTAGTCGCAGCTTTTGATACACCACTGGTGGCTTGGTCGGAACTGAATAAAATGGTGCAGGCAGTAAAGTTAGATCTGAACAATCTATCACATGGTGCCAAACGCTTTGTCATGCTGCTTTCCAGTAATGATCCTTATGTGCCTGCACCGATTTCACTGCGTTTGGGCCATAGCCTGAATGCACAGATTTTTGAAATCAAAAACGCAGGGCATTTTAACAAGCTGGATGGCTATGCAGATTTTTCAAAGTTGCTCGAGCTGCTCAAACTGTGTCTGGCAAATGATCTGCAAAATGCTGCAGGCCTTTAAGCAATAAGTCTGGTTCAATCACGGGCTGAAACCGTTCGAGATGCTGTGCAAACAGCGCAGCATCTCCACCAGTCAGGATCAACTGTGCCGGAAAATCTTGCAGTACTTTTTCAATGGTGCTGAGCAGACCGAATAAAATGCCATGATGCACGGCATCAATGGTATTGCGCCCAGGACTGAGTTCCTCGAAAGCCGCATCCGGGATTTTAATGCCTTTGGTATTCTGGATCAGGGAATCGCGCTGTAAATACAGGTTTGGCAGAATATAACCACCAAGATGTTTCTGGCCCTGAGCTAGATCAATGGTCAGGGCAGTCCCGCAGCTGATGACACAGTAATTTTGCTGAGTTGACTTGGCAACGGCCAGCACCTGCAACCAGCGGTCAATCCCAAGCTGGGAAGGATCATCATAGCCACAGATCAAACCGGCATAGCGTGCCTGTACCGTGGCAAAAACTACAGGAATGTTCAGGCAGGTCAAAATCGATTGAATACGGACATTATTCGCTTTGTCCAGTACTGAAGAAATTCCGACCTGATGCAAGCCTAAACTCTTAAAGTGCTGAATCAAGCCAAGAAGTAAGTCGGCAGGGGATTGCAAATGCATTTCCGCGGCATGTTCAATGATCTGGTTCTGCTCCGTAATCCAGTATTTGAGCCGTGTATTGCCGATATCCAACCATAGTTTTTTCATTGAATGATGCCTGTTCAGCCGCCGTTTTTGAGACGGAGTTGCCCCTGATAAAATGTCTGTGTATCTGCATCCGTTTCAATAATGACTGCACCATCGTCCTGAATGCCGAGAAAAGTTCCGGAATATTGGCCTTGAATATCGGTAAATTCAACTGTTTGCTGGAAAAATGCAGCATATTGGTTAAACCGTGCCGGCAGATTCTGACTGCCATAATTAAACCATTCACCCGCTTGCTGAATAGCCAGATACAACTCAGCAATCAGATCTACACGTGAAGCATGCTGTAGTCCCAATTCAGTCAGAGAAGTCACCTGCTGATCTGGAATGCTTTCCGTGAGTGGGCTGACATTGATCCCGACGCCGACCACCACCTGTTGGGTCGAAATCGGTTCAATCAGAATGCCGCCCCATTTCCCTTGCAGGCTGTACAGGTCATTGGGCCATTTTACCTGCAAGTCCAGTCCTTTTAGACTTGGCATTTGCAGGATATTTAATGCAATTTCCAGCGCCAGACGACCATCGATTGCTTTTTGTGTATGCAGCAATGTGCTTAAATAGATGTTCCCCTCAGGAGAAATCCACTGACGTTGACGCTGTCCACGTCCCTGGGTTTGCACGCGGCTACACACCAGTACCTGTTGTACCCCTTTGGTTGCCAGTTCCCGGACATCGTCATTGGTCGATGTGGTAATGGGCTTGATCAGCAATACTTCAGGGAGTTGGCCTGCTTGACTTAAACGTTGCTGCAGTTCGCGAGTTTCTACATCCATTTGAATCTAAACGTGGTAAATGTCGTTATGGAGTTAATCATATATTTATTGATTGGTGCAATTGCAGGATTTGCCGCAGGCCTGTTTGGCGTTGGTGGTGGTCTGATTATCGTGCCAATTCTGTACATTGTTTTTACCCAGCTCCAGTACGATCCAAGCGTGATTATGCATATGGCAGTCGGAACTTCTCTGGCCACAATTATTGTGACCTCAATCAGTTCGGTGATGGCACATCATCAAAGAGGGGCAGTGTTATGGGATGTAGTGCGTAATCTGGCACCCGGTCTGGTTATTGGCTCATTCTTAGGAGCTGGTATTGCAGATTATTTATCGGGTCAAGGTCTGCAATTGCTGATTGGCTTCTTTGCAGTCTGGATTGCGTTCAGAATGTTTAGAGGCGCGCATTATCAGGTTGATCCGAATCAGAAATTGCCTTCAGCCGCATTACAGTTGGTAGCAGGCGGCGGCATTGGTGTGGCATCAGCCATCTTTGGAATTGGTGGTGGCAGTTTGACTGTGCCTTTCCTGAATCGTTGTGGTGTCGTCATCCAGAAAGCAGTAGCCACTTCTGCTGCCTGCGGTTTGCCGATCGCAGTGGCCGGTGCCTTAGGTTTCATCTGGTTTGGTCAGAAAGCTGAAGTCGAAGTACCAAATACGATGGGTTATATTCATATTTATGCGTTTATTGGTATTAGTGTGATGAGTTTCATCACTGCAAAATTTGGTGCAAAAGTGGCGCATTTATTATCACCAGTTCTACTAAAAAAATGTTTTGCGGCCTTACTGACTACAGTTGGTCTGTATTTTATCTATCAAGGCTTTACTGCCTGAACTACTCATTTTTTTATCAGCTAAAGTTAAGCTAAATTTTTGAGGAGAATAGGTCACTATTCTCCTTTTTCTTTGACTGGGTTGGCTGTATAGACACAAGATTGTCTGACAATGTCAAAGTATTTTCTGCAAAAAAGCCGTTTAATAACTGAAAAGTCATCCAGAATGACTGCACTTGCATCAATAAAAATAAGACAGGAACAGTATGCAACAACAAGAAGCACACAGTTTGTCTGAACAGATTGCCAAGCATATCAGTGAACAGATTATCCGGGGTGAACTGGTTGAAGGCGAACGCATCCAGGAACTCAGAATTGCATCGGAACTTGACGTCAGTCGGGGATCAGTCCGTGAAGCCTTGCTCTTGCTTGAACGTACCCAGCTGATTGAAATCTTCCCGCGTCGTGGCGCCATTGTTTCGGAAATGTCGGCCATGCAGGTTCGTGCCCTGTTTGACCTGACCTCTTTATTGCTGGGGCAGATGGTACATCGCATGGCAGAGACCTGGCGCAGTCATGAGGCAGAGCGCATTCAGCTACTATTAGAACAATTGGAAGCCGAAACCCGCCAAGGCCATACCGAAAAGTTTTATGATTTGATCTTTCAGGGAATGGCCCAGCAACAGGAGATGGTCGGTAATCTTTACCTGATGCGCTACTATCAGGAACTATTACCATCTTTACGCCGTAGCTATTTTCTGACCCTGAATATTTCAAGACGTGAGCTACAGGAATCTTTTGAATTATTTAAACTGGTGACGGAAGCGATTTTAATTCGTAAATCCCATCAGGCGACGTTATTTATGGAAGATTTTTGTCGACACTTGCGCAACCTTGTGTTGGAATCTCTGACACGGATGAAACAAATTGAACTCGCGTGGGCCAGACGCTCACGACGTTAAATCAGGACACTATGCGTTTAAGCAGTTTAAAACTTTCAGGCTTCAAATCTTTTGCTGACAGTACCACCTTACACTTCAAGGATAACCGGACTGCAGTGGTGGGACCTAATGGTTGTGGTAAATCAAATGTGATTGATGCCATACGCTGGGTGATGGGTGAGTCCAGTGCGCGCCAACTACGTGGTGGCAGCATGCAGGATGTGATTTTTACCGGAACTGCCAAGCGTAAACCGGTGGGCATCGCTAGTGTAGAACTGCGCTTTGATAATATCTATGGCAAGCTGGGCGGTGCGTATAATGCCTATAATGAGCTGGCAGTGCGTCGTCAGGTCAACCGTGATGGCAAGTCTGAATATTTCCTGAATGGCACCAAATGCCGACGTCGTGATATTACCGATATTTTCCTGGGAACCGGTCTGGGGCCGCGTTCTTATGCAATTATTGAACAGGGCATGATTAACCGTCTGGTAGATGCCAAGCCTGAAGAAATGCGGGTTTTTATTGAAGAAGCTGCAGGAGTTTCCCGTTATCAGGCACGTCGCCGCGAGACCATGCTGCATCTGGATCACACTACGCAGAACCTGTCGCGTCTGGAAGATATTGCCTCTGAACTCAAGTCTCAGCTTAAAACCTTAAAACGCCAGTCAGAAACTGCGATTCAATATAAGGAACTGGAAGGCCAGATCCGTACCATCAAGATTGAAATCCTGTCGTTCCAGTGTGAACAAAGCCAGCGTCTGCAAGAAGAATATACTGTGCAGATGAATACGCTGGGCGAGAATTTTAAGCTGGTACGTTCTGAATTGACCACTGTTGAGCATGATCTGGGAGCCATTAGTGAACTGTTCCAGCGCCTGATTCAGCAATCCACGCCACTACAAACAGAATGGCAACAGGCTGAGAAAAAACTGAGTGAACTGGAAATGACCCTGCAGCAAAAGCAGTCCTTATTGCAGCAGAACTCAAGCAGTCTGGTGAAGCTGGAAGAACAAAAAGCACAGACCAAAGAACGTTTACAGCTGATTGAATTGCAACTGGACACCCTGCATCAGCAGCTCGAAGATCAGACTGCACAATTACAGCAGCAGGAAGGTCAAAGTCAGGAACAAAATCAGAGTCTGACTGATCTGAAATCCCAGCAAGGCACGATTGCTGCCCAGTTTACCCAAATTAAAACCCAGGTTGAGCAACAGCAACAACGTAAACAGCAAATGCTGGCGCAAAGTGAACAGCTGGCTAAAAATATTGTCCGGATTGAACAGCAAAAAGAAACCTTGCAACAGCAGGCAGCACAAATTCAGCAGCAGGCGCAGCAAGATGAGCTGGAACAGTATCAGGCTGATAAAGCTGAAGCTGAACAGCAAATCACTGGCTTTGAGACTCAGCTCAAAACACTGAAAACTGAGCTTGAGCAGCTACAGGCAGAACAGGCAAGTCAGCAGCAATTGTTCATGCAGCTGAAATCGGAAATTCAGGTGCTGCAATCAGAACGCAAAAACCTGAGCCAGTTACTGACCAAAGCCAATCCAGATGCCAAAGCGGATGCAGTGCAGTTAATGCAGGTGTTGAAGCTGAATCCACAGGCCAAGGCTCATGCCAGCCTGATTGAAAAGTTCCTGTCGAAATGGCTTTCTGCACAAGTATTAGAAGAAACTGAGCATTTTTTAGAGAATAGTGCACGCCAGCTCAAAGCTCAGACGACACAGGATAATATTCAGATCGCTGAACTCTCTTGTTTAGCAGACTGGATTGAAGCGCCTCAATATTCGCTCTGGCAACAGGTAGCCGTAGCTGAGAACTTTAAACAGGCACTTGGTTTACAAACTCAGCTGAGACCAGGCCAGTCGATCTTAAGTCTGGATGGCTATCATGTCGGACCCGACTGGATGATTGCACTGGACTATGATGAAGCCAGTCAGGCGGGACAAGGAGCACTGAGTCATCGTATTCGTCTGGATGAAATCGAGCAGCAACTGATTCAGCTTGAACCAAAATTCGCAGATCTAGAGCAACAGCTTCCTAAGTTAAATGCTCAAGTGAAAGCTTTACAGAGCCAGATTCAGAGCATCAATGAGCAGCAGAAGCAGGCACAAAAGCAGTTACAACAGCTTGATCTGAATATTGCTAAAGTCCAGAGTGCGACACAGGCCTTTGCAGTACAGAAACAGCAATTGCAGAACCAGTTACAGCAACTGGACGAGCAACTGGAAGAAGATGCGATGCAGAAAGACGATCTGGAAATTGATCTGCATGCACTGAATCTGAAACTGGAACAGGCACTGCCAAATTACAAAACCTTGCAATTCCAGCTGGAAGAACTCAATGCCCAGCTGGAAGACTCACAGCAAGTCACTCAGCAGGCGCAGCAGGAATTAGAATTACTGCGCCGTCAAACGGTACAAAGTCAGCAGCAGGCTGAACTGCTGGAAAAAGACCAGCTGTTTTTAAAAGAGCAATATCAACAGATTATTGCGCAAATAGAACAGGCCAAAAAGTTTGTCGATCCGGTACAACTGGAATTACCTGCTTTACAGAGCCAGTTCAATGAACAGGCACTGATCACGGAAAAACTGCAAAAAACCTGGGCAGACTGGCAGATCGAGCTGAATCAGATCCAGAGCAAGCAGCAGCACTTGACTGAGCAGCGCCATACTTTCCAGCAGCAAGATGAACAATTGCGTACTGAACTTGAAGCCAAACGTCTGGCCTGGCAGGCAGCAAAATCCGATTTACAGCATTATTCAGAGCAGCTGAAAGAGTTGAATAGTGAAGTAATTTCAGGGCTAAATATTGATGTAAAAGTACATCAGGCTAAACTGGAAAAAGCACAGGCTCAATTCGATAAACTGGGTGCGGTGAATCTGGCAGCTTCTGAAGAGTATGAAGAAGTTTCGAAACGCTATGGCGAACTCAGCCATCAGATTCAGGACCTGGAAAATACCGTTGAACAGCTGCAGGCAGCAATGAAAAGTATTGATCAGGAAACCCGCAAGCTGTTTATGAATACCTTCGATCAGGTCAATGCCGAGCTACAAAACCTGTTCCCGAAAGTATTTGAGGGCGGTGAAGCGAGTTTAAGTCTTGAAGATGGATGGCAATCGGGTGTAAAACTGATGGCTCGCCCACCGGGCAAGCGCAACAGTTCACTGGCATTACTTTCTGGTGGTGAAAAAGCTTTAACCGCATTAGCACTGGTCTTTGCAATTTTCCGCTTAAATCCGGCACCATTCTGTGTATTGGACGAAGTGGATGCACCGCTGGACGATGCCAATGTGGGACGTTTTTGTAATTTAGTCAAAGAGCTTTCTGAACAAGTGCAATTTATTTATATTACCCATAACAAACTTGCAATGATGATGGCGACTGATCTTTTAGGTGTAACCATGCCTGAACCGGGAACCTCAAAATTAGTGACAGTAAATTTGGAACAGGCAAAAGAATACGGCTTAGCTGCGGAGGTATAACATGGAAATCACCACAATTATCGGGATTGTTATTGCAATTGTGATTATGCTATTCGGCATAAGACTGATCTTGAAAAAACCTGCGGAGGCTGTACCGTCACTGGATGCGGATCTTCATATTGATCCTGACAGCCAGACTCCGGTTATTCCGAGGCATGTACGTTCTCAACTGTCTAAAACCGAAAGTCCGGCAGCTGCACGTGTTGAACCAAGTCTGAATGAAGAAGCAGTAGACAACATTGCACCTGAGACAGAACAAAAAGAAGCAGTCAAAGTAGAGCCAACTTTGACTGAAACCGCCCAGCCAGAAACCAAAGCAGCAAGTCCGCTCGATACACAGGTGGTTGCAGAGGAAGCAGCCAAAACAGAAGAAAACACTACGTCAGCTGAACAAGAAAACAAGCCTGAAACAGTAGAAGTAGCAGAAGAAGAAAAAGAGCCTAAAGCCGCTGAATTTAGCCTGAATAGTAATATTGAAAAAGCTGAAATTTCTGACTTTAATGATGAAAGCAGTATTCTCGATGCACATCTCCATGAGCAAAAAATTGTGGATGAAGAATGTTCGCTAGCCAATGCTGAAACGATTATTTCATTGCATGTTTATCCACAAGGCCGTGCTCTTTCAGGTGAAAAAACTCTAAAAGTTTTACTGAAATATGGCCTGCGTTATGGTGAGTTGGCATGTTTCCATCGTTATAGTGAAGATGGCTCAAAATTGCTATTTTCGGTATTACGTATGGCAGATACAGGGATGGAAGGTTTTGACCTAGAAACTCTGTCGACTGAAGAAGTCAAAGGTTTGGCGTTCTTCCTGGCTTTACCGCATAGCGATGTACAGAATGCCTTCGATACTATGGACAGCATTTCACGTCTGATTGCGCGTGAAGTGGATGGTCTGGTGTATGATCAGAACCAGCAGGAAATGACCCCACAATTACGTGAATTCTGGCGTCATCAGGCGATTGATTATCGTGCTGGACAGACTGCAGAAGTTTAATATTCCAATATTGAATCTGCAGAATCCGATTTTTATAATAGCGAAAAGCTGAATATTGTATAGGGCGGATTTTCCGCCCTTTTTTATGGTGAAATTATGACCCAAGATGCCACTGTCATTGCGCAAATGCGTCAATTGATTCAACTGATTGCCAAGCATAATCATGCTTATTATGTGATGGATCAACCTACGATTGAAGACAGTGAATATGATCAGCTCTTTCATCAGCTCAAAGCCTTAGAAGAACAATATCCACATTTACAGCAGCCAGACACACCGACAGTCAAAGTAGGCGGTCAGGCACTTTCCAAATTTTTGACCGTAACGCATGCAGTGCCAATGCTGTCTTTGGGCAACGTGTTTAATCAGGATGACCTGTTTGCTTTCGCACGCCGTATTGAAGAGCGCTTACCCAATCAAAAGATCGAATACGATGTTGAGCTGAAATTTGACGGTCTGGCGATTTCCCTTTGGTATGAACATGGCGTACTGGTTCGTGGTGTCACCCGGGGTGATGGGGAAACTGGCGAAGATATTACCCAGAATGTCAAAACCATCCGTAACCTGCCGAAATTCCTGTCTCCAGTGAATGGCGTGATTCCAGAATTACTGGAAGTACGTGGCGAAGTGCTGATGCCGAAATCTGGCTTTGAACGCCTGAATGCAGCCAATGCTGCGAAAGGCGAAAAAACCTTTGCCAATCCACGTAATGCCGCGGCCGGCAGTTTACGCCAGCTTGATCCGAATATTGCAGCTTCTCGACCTTTGGCTTTCTATGCCTATGGGATTGCCCAGTGTGTACCGCATCATGGTCAAACCACGATGTCAGCCAGTCTGGAATGGCTACAGCAGTTTGGCTTTGCTGTTGGTGAGCGCCATTTCATCTGCAGTAGCATCCAGGAAGTGCAAAAGGTTTACGAGCAGATTATTGAAGAACGTTCAAAGCTTAGTGTCGAAATCGATGGTATGGTCATCAAAGTCAATGACCTGAAACAACAACAGAAACTGGGTTTCTTGAGCCGTGAACCACGTTGGGCAACCGCTTATAAATTCCCTGCGGTTGCGGCATTGACCACCGTTGAAAATATTGACTGGCAAGTGGGCCGTACCGGGACTCTAACGCCTGTGGCACGTTTAAATCCGGTTGCTGTGGGCGGTGTGACGGTTTCTAATGTGACCCTGCATAATATTGGTGAAATTCATCGTCTGGATGTAAGAATCGGGGATACCGTCAGCGTTTATCGTAGTGGTGACGTGATTCCTAAAGTTGAAAAAGTCTGGCCAGAATTTCGTCCTGCCGATGCGGTAGAAGTGCATTTACCTGAGAACTGTCCGGTCTGTGATTCTCCGGTGGTGATGCCGGAAGGTGAAGCATTGGCACGTTGTTCGGGAGAGCTGTATTGTGCTGCGCAGCGTATCGAGACGATTCGTCACTTCGTGTCTCGTAAGGCCATGGACATTGAAGGTCTGGGCGATCGCTGGGTAGAGTCACTGTTACATCTCAATCTTTTGAAAGATGTCTCGGATATTTATCACTTGCATGAACACCGTGAGCAATTGCTGCAAATCGAGAAAATGGGCGAAAAGTCCGTTCAGAATCTCATTGATTCGATTGAAAACAGTAAGAAAACTACATTAGCAGCGTTTATTTATGCACTCGGTATTCGTGGCGTGGGTGAAACCACAGCCCGTATGCTGGCCAATACTTTCCAGACTCTCGACGCTTTGCGTAGTGCTGATGTAGAGGCTTTAAAGAAAACACCGGATGTTGGTGATATTACCGCAGAATGGATTGTTGATTTCTTCCAGGCACCGCATAACTTGGAAGTATTGGATCGCTTGTTGGCTGCTGGTATTCATTGGGATGCGCCAATTGCACCAACGCGCCAACCACTGAATGGTGAAAGCTGGGTAGTGACTGGAACTTTAAGTTCTATGGGACGTGATGAAGCGACGCAATTACTGCAAGCATTAGGTGCACGGGTCAGTGGCAGTGTCTCTAGCAAGACCAAATGTGTGGTGGCGGGTGAAAAAGCCGGTTCTAAGCTCGATAAAGCAGAAAAACTCGGTGTGCCTGTGATCAATGAAGCGCAATTTATTGCTTTGATGAAAGAGCATGGGCAAATCGAAGAATAATTAGCTCTAAACAATGACTCAAATAAAAAAGACACCTAGGATGATGAATCTTGAGATGTCTTTTTTATTGCTAATTTAAAACTATAGGTGAATGGAGGGGGAGGATAGACAAATACAAGGACGGGTTCGGCAATGTAAGTTGAATTCACGTACAATATCGATTCATTTGCAGGTATAGATCCTGCCTGATTGATTCTATTCTCCCGTTGATGATTGGCATACACATGGCGCAAGCAAAGAAATCTTTTCCGCAACAAAAATCGCAATTACATGCACGAAATCTGCATCGCAGTCGTTATGATTTTCCTGAGCTTATCAAGACTTGTCCGGAACTTGCGCCTTTTGTCAGCCCGAATCAATATAACGATCTTTCAGTCAATTTTTCTGATCCTCAAGCTGTGAAAATGCTCAATAAAGCATTGCTCAAGCATTTTTATGGCATTCAATATTGGGATATTCCTCAAGATTATCTTTGCCCACCGATTCCGGGTAGAGCCGACTATATTCACTATTTGGCCGACCTGTTAAGTGACAATAATAAAGGTCAGATTCCAACAGGACACGCCGTTCACGTATTAGATATTGGGGTAGGGGCGAACTGTATTTATCCGATCATTGGGCATCGTAGTTATGGTTGGAAATTTGTCGGCTCAGACATTCATTCGGCATCGGTTAAAAGCGCTCAATTTATCGTGGAGGCAAATCCGAATCTCAGGAAGGGGATTCAGATTCGATTGCAGAAGACACCGAGCAATATCTTCAAAGGTGTGATTAAACCTTCAGATCGTTTTGATTTGACCCTGTGTAACCCACCATTTCATGCTTCGCAAGATGAGGCAAATGCCACAGCAACGCAAAAATTACGCAAACTTGGCAAACCGGTTGATCGCTCTAAGGTGGTGTTAAACTTTGGCGGACAAAAGAACGAGCTGTGGTGTGACGGTGGAGAAGAACGCTTTGTTTGCCAAATGGTACAAGAGAGCACACAGTTTGCTGAGCAATGTCTTTGGTTTAGTACACTGGTTTCTAAGAAAACCACATTGCCTATGCTGTTAAATACCTTGCGTAAGTGCGGTGCAGTGGATGTAAAAACTATTAAAATGACGCAGGGGCAAAAAGAGAGTCGTTTTGTGGCTTGGACTTTTCTAGATACAAAGCAACAGCAAGCGTGGAAAAATGCGCGTTGGACTTCTGCTTAGCTTGTTTTTATGCAGGAATAGTGAGCTTGTGGGCGCATAAGTCGGTGTAGTAGCTCAAATTTAATCTGACAGACACCATAAAAAATCGGTCACTGTCAGATCAGGTTTGAGCTCGTACAATTAAGGAATATATTTCTTCACCACACCATCATCCAGCAATTGCTGGAAATGTTCGACCAGACTTTCTTTCACTGGACGATATTCCAGACCGAGTTCATCCTTACTTTTTTGTGCATTAAAGAAAATTGGATAACCCATATTGAGTTCAACAAATTTACGGCTAAAGCCTGCCAGAGGACCAAAAATCTTGAAAGCCGTTTTTGGCAACTGGTTGCGCGGAAACGGGAATTTTGGACCAAATGCTTCACGCAGGATTTTACCCATTTCTAGCAGGCTCAAAGTCTCACTACAGATAATATAACGGCCATGCGCTTCCGGATTAAATGCAGCACGGATATGGGCTTCAGCAACATCCTGAACATCCACCACACCATTCCACATTGGTGGAACACCCAGCAAGGTCATGCCATTGGCAAACTGTTGCAGAACTTCCACACTGCCTGATTGAGTATTAGGCGTTAAGGATTCCCCAAAGACCAGTGCCGGATTGATACAGATCAGATCCCAGCGATCCTGTGCTTCCGCCATTTCCCAAGCTTTGCGTTCTGCCATGACTTTGGAATATGGATAAGGCTGATGGGTTTCTGAACTGGTGGTATTCCAGTGAGATTCATCAAAACTGGTGTGCTCGGTTTGCAAAATATCAATCGCATCGCCATACGTTGAGGCAATACTTGAGGTGACAATCACACGTTTGACAGATTCAGTTTTATTGATGCTATTCAGCACATTTTGCGTACCCAGAATTGCCGGTTCAATAATGTCTTTGAGCGCATCTTTATAATTGGTGACCACAAAAGGCGAGGCCATATGAAAGACAATTTCACAACCTTCCATGGCCGCATCAAAAGAACCGGGCTTGAGCAGGTTAGCTTCAAACAGCTTTAAGGTCCCCGGGCTGTTGTCTGCAATTTGTTCAAGGTGTGTATAACTCTGGGTTTTATTCAGGTCACGTACAGTGGCGTGTACGGTATAACCTTGTTTTAAAAGTTTCTGGATCACCCAACTGGCGATATAGCCAGATGCGCCGGTGACCAGAACAGGTGCTGTGCTATGTTGTAATGTCATATTTAAACCGTTGTTGTTTTGACTTCTTTCATCGTAGGCACAATTATGCATGAACCAGGCCAAACAGGTGAGTCCAAGATAAAAATAAGCAACAAGATAAGTACTTATTAATATTTACAAAAATTAACGTTTGAATATTCCAGCTTGCTAGAATGAATAAAAACGGAACGAAAAATGCAAGATGTTGTTTTATAAATGGGATTTGGCCGAACAGAGAGCGTAAATGCAAGTGCTTCTCATTTTAATTATATAAAAATCAGACATTTACCATAATTTTGCTTTTGCAAATCAAAAATCTTTTCTCCATAATAGGATGATAAAAGCAGGGAGTAATTCAAATGCGCGGTAATCCAGAAGTCGTAGATTATTTAAATATGCTGATCGGTGGCGAACTGGCTGCTCGTGATCAATACCTGATTCACTCTCGTATGTATGAAGATTGGGGTCTGACTAAAATCTTTGAACGCATCGACCATGAAATGCAGGAAGAAGCACAGCATGCAGATGCCCTGATCCGTCGTGTCCTTTTTCTTGAAGGTACGCCAAATATGCAGCGTGATGACATCGAAGTTGGTGAAGATGTGGTGACCTGCCTGAAAGCTGACCTGAAGCTTGAGTATCATGTCCGTGAAAAGCTGGCTCAAGGGGTCAAACTTTGTGAAGAGAAGGGCGATTATGTGACCCGTGACATGCTGCGCCAGCAAATGTCGGATACGGAAGAAGATCATACTTACTGGTTAGAAAAACAGTTACGTTTGATCGAGCTGATTGGTCTACAAAACTATATCCAGTCACAAATGTAAGATATTGAATAATAAAAAACCCAGCAGATGCTGGGTTTTTTGATTCTATAGACTTAAGAATTTTTGTTACTGACAATTCCGATTTTTTTCACTTCCAGACGCTGAGCCGCAGCCATCACCATCGCGATATGCTTGTATTCAGTTGCACGATCAGCCTTGATTTTAATCTGATCCTGATCGGCTTTTTGCGCCACGGTCTTGAATAAGGCTTCCAGCGCTTGAGCATTGGCCACCGGCTGATCATTCCAGAAGATCTGGCCTTGAGCATCGAGACGCAAATTCACAATCTCTGGCGGTTTTTCCTCAGTCGGTGGTGGTGTACCATTCGGCAGGTTGATATTAATCGAATTATTCGGCAATGGAATAGTGATAATAAACATAATCAGCAAGACCAGCATGACATCAATCAATGGTGTCATGTTGACGTCCAGCATTACATCATCATCCTGATTTGAGCCGACATTCATTCCCATAACTGGATTCTCCCTCAATCTTAAGGTGAAGCGGGCGGGGTCGTGACAAATGCAATCTTGCCAATACCTGCTTGCTGGGTAGTACTGATGACCTGATCAATCGCTTCAAAAGCTGTTCTTTGATCACCGCGAATATGCACCTCAGGCTGAGGACGTTTCTGGGCTTCTGCCTGTAAACGGGTCAGTAAAATTGCCTTGTCCGGAATATAGGATTCATTCCAGAAAATATCGCCATTTTTATTGACTGCCAGCTGGATATTTTCCGGCTTGGTTTCATACGGGACATTACGTTCTTCAGGCAGATCGACCGGTACGGTATGAATTGCAACCGGTACTGTAATCAGAAAGATAATCAGCAGTACCAGCATCACATCAACCAGAGGCGTGGTATTAATGGTACCAATGACCTCATCATCGCTGTCGTTTGAATTGACCATCATTCCCATGGTTGACCCCCCCATTTTTATTTTGTGTCGCGGTGAACAGGATTGTTTGAGCTGATTTCACCGCTCAGTAATACAGCATGCAGGTCAGAACCGAAGGTACGAACTTCTTCCATTACAGCTTTATTACGGCGAGTTAACCAGTTGTAACCAAGTACTGCCGGAACTGCCACAGCCAGACCGATTGCAGTCATGATCAGTGCTTCACCGACCGGACCAGCAACTTTATCGATTGATGCCTGTCCTGAAATACCAATTGCAGTCAAGGCATGGTAAATGCCCCAAACGGTACCAAACAGACCTACGAAAGGTGCAGTAGAACCTACAGTTGCAAGGAAGGCCAGACCACCACTCAGATGGCTTTGAATCTTGTCGACTGCGCGTGAAATAGAAATCGTAACCCAGGTATTAAAGTCGATACGCTCTAGTAAAGTACCGCCATGGTTTTTGGTTGACTTGATGCCTTTTTCAGCGATAAAACGATATACGCTGGCTTCATCCAGATTTTGCGCTGCATTATCCAGAGAAGAAGATTCCCAGAACTGATGCTCTGCTTCTTTGGCTTGTTTGCGAATCTTGCCTTGTTGCAAGCACTTGGTGATCATGATGTACCAGGTACCGATCGACATGATCACCAGAATGAACAGGGTCACTTTAGACACCATGTCGCCTTCTTTCCACATGGCTTCCAGACCATAAGGGTTGCTGGCAGGTTTTTCAGCTGCAGCAGGTGCTGGCGGTGTAGGCTCAGCGACAGTCGCAGGAGTTGGGGTTGCCGTTTCAGTGACTGTCGTTGCAGGTGTAGGGGATTCTTCAGCAAATACGGTTTGCAAAGGTAGTAAAGTACTTGCCGCAATGACACTTGCAGCAGTGATATTTTTTAAAATGTGTCGTGCGTTTTTCATAATGAATCTCCTCATTTTGTTTTTAATCTGTTGTCTGGATCAGTCCAAGATAAATTCGTAGGGAATGTCGTACCAAGATTCTTGTGGTTCACCATTTTTCATTGCAGGTTTGAAGGTACATAAGCTGAAAGCCTTGGACGCTGCACGGTCGAGTGAACGGCTGCCACTGGATTTTTTTACTTTGGCCTCTTTCACTTTGCCGTCGGTATTCACAAAGACAGAGATCAGCACATTACCTTGCTCTTCCTTCATTGATGCATCACGTGGATATTCCGGACTCTTACAGCCAGCTTCGCCTTGAGATACACCGCGTGTAACGCCAGTTGGTTGCGGTGGAGCAGCAGGCGCTGCTGCAACAACTGGGGCTGGTGCAGCCACTGGACTTGGGGATGGTGTTGCTGCAGCTACAGGTGTTGGTTCTGCAACCGGTTGAGTGACTGTTGGTGTAGGTTGTGTTTTCTGTACTGGAACCACTTTTTCTACCGGTTTAACCTCAGGAACCTGTGCCACTTTCTCTACTATTTTAGGTGGCTCAGGTGGGGTTTCTTTCGGTGGTTCTGGTTCTGGTGGTTTAATATCCTGAATAATCATCAATTCAACCGGTTCTTCTGACGGTTTGATGATGTCTTTTGCCATACCTGCCATTAGCACCAGGCCCACCAGGATATGCAAGAAAATCACGACACCAATTCCAGTTAACTTTTTGGCGGAGCTTTTTTCTATGTCTTCAAACGTTGTGCTCATCATGACTCCTGGAATTTAAGACAAACAAGAAATAACGGTTTATTTCAAAGCTGATGTAGCTGCATTATTTTTTGTTTGGCTAAAATGATATGAATACTGCAAATACAGCATGGCGCTGTATTTGCAGAAAGCTTGTCTTAGAATTTGTAAGTACCACGGATGTAGTAAGTACGACCTGTAGGATCTGAGTAACGAGGGTCATAACCGTATTGGAAGTTATCCAGAACATCAGATGCAGCAGGCTCTTCATCAAAGATGTTGAGGATACCGCCAGTCAACTCCAGGTTTTTGAAGCCTTTATAAGTTGTTGCGAAGTTATAAAGTGTGTAGTCACCCACATCACGTTCGCCAGAGTAGTCTTCATAACCACGAGTGAACTGTTGTTCAAAGATCATTTTCCAGTCTTCATAAGACCAGTTCAGGTTGGCAACATGTTTCCAGCGAACTACTGCCGGGTCTTCATATTTGCCTACCAGACCAGACCATTCACCGCCTGGTTCACTTTGGTAGTCCAGATTGATCACGTAAGTACCATCAATACCGAAACCGAAACGACCAGTAGATGTTTTAGGTGTCAGGTAGTTCAGGCTCAGGTCTACACCTGAAGTTTTTAAACCGCCAGAGTTCATCAGGGTAGTACGGATGTGCTGGATACGGCCTTCGCTATCACGTATAAAACGGTCTGCATAAAGGTCTGGATTACCAAAGATTGATGATTCACCCACTGTACCTACCAGACCATCGATCTCGATATTGAAGTAGTCAGCAGTGAAAACCAGGTTTTTGATTGGTTCAAATACTAAACCAGCAGTGAACGATGTAGATTCTTCTGGATGCAGGTCAGGTGAACCACCTTGGGTACGCTTGAACTGGGTATTACATTCAACCTGGTATTTAGGTTCGACTGGCGTGCCACCTGGACATAACACAGGGTCATTGTATTTCGCACCTGTCCAGGTTTCACTGATTGGCGCGTTGATTTCGTACAAGCTTGGTGCACGGAAACCGGTGCTATAAGATGCACGGAACATGACTTCCTTCATTGGTTCCCAACGAAGACCAACTTTCGGGTTGAAGGTATCACCGAAGTCGCTGTAGTCATCATAACGGGCAGCAATTTGAGCTTCCAGGCTTGGCAAGATTGGAATCTGGAATTCAGTGAAGAATGCTGTGATGTCACGATCACCCTTACTGATTGGTTTGCTCGGATCAATACCAGAACCTGGTACTTGAGCCACGATTTCAGAGTTTACTTTCGCTTCCCAGTCCTGAGTCGTGAAGCTACCACCGAAGGCAAAGCCAACATCACCTGCAGGTAATTCAAAAATTGGACGGCTGATTGTAAAGTCTGCAGTTGTAGACTCTAAAGAGGCGATGTTAGTTTCGCCATTAATCACAAATGATTCCCAAGGGGTATCGCCTGGACGTGCTGGACCGAATGGGTTGATACGACCTTCATTCAATGCAGTTTGCAGGTTGCTACGGTGTAAGTAACCACCTGTAAATTCATCAGTTGCTTCGCTTTTCGCGTATGACACGCCTGCGTTGATATCCCAGCCTAATGCCTCACCTTCAATACCGGCAAAGAAGCGGTGTGAGTCATTGGTTGACATACTTTGACGGTTACCTGCCTGAGAACGGAGGTAAAGTTGAAGTGGGTCACCGCTTAACTCGCCATCTGTAATAGCTGGAGTAATACCATTACCTGGATAGTATTGGCTGCTTGAAGGTAAAGTCACGGTACGGCCATAAACGTCTGGTGCAATTGAAGTGGATACTTCAGAACGTGTAAACACGTATTCACCAACCGCATTTAATGAATCATTAAGCTTGAATGTCCCTTTACCTAATGCAGATAGTGTTTCAACCTGTGGTTTGATCGCAATTAAAGCCTGCGTATTCAGGTAACAGAAGCCGTCATCTGGAGAAGACCATGGAACATTATTACAGTCATCTGGATATGGGTTACCTAAGTAACCAGTGGTTGGATCATAGATGTTTGCCGGGAAGCCGCTTGCAGAGCCGGCATCAATACCTAATTCAGGAATTACACCACCACGGCGGCTGACTTTACGCTGTTGAGCATGGATCTGGTTAGATTTACGGTAGTCCAAGACACCCATGACGTTAAAGCCATTTTCATCCAGGTCACCGAAACCACCGAAGATCGCAGCTTGTTGTTTCTCACCACCTGAATGTTCAGTTTCATGTAAGGCTCCGGTAACGCCTAAGCCATTGTATTCAGATTTGGTGATGAAGTTGATTACCCCCGCAATCGCATCTGCACCATAAACTGCAGAAGCACCATCACGTAAAATCTCAATACGGTCAATCATCGCCATAGGGATGATGTTTAAGTTGGTACTATCTGTACTGAATGCACTATAGGCAAGACGGCGGCCATTTAAAAGCACAAGCGTTTTGTCTGAGCCTAGACCACGTAAGTTGGCTGTAGAACCTGAAGTATTACTTGCACCTACGTTTTGAGCAGTAGAGAAACCAGCCTGGTTGGCACTGACTTTTACTAAAGCTTCTTCAACAGTAGTTACACCCTGGTTCGCAAGATCTTCACCTTTGATGACGGTGATTGGTGAAGAACTTTGTGCAGCAACCCCCTTGATTGATGAACCCGTCACTGTCACTTTCTGAACTTTAGTTGGCTGTTCAGCAGATGCAGCTTCTTCGGCATGGGCCAGCGGCAGACACATCATACTTAAGCTG
This sequence comes from Acinetobacter sp. YH16031, assembly GCF_013417335.1. Taxonomy (NCBI): domain Bacteria; kingdom Pseudomonadati; phylum Pseudomonadota; class Gammaproteobacteria; order Moraxellales; family Moraxellaceae; genus Acinetobacter; species Acinetobacter sp. YH16031. Next base: position 97,748 of record NZ_VPED01000003.1, on the reverse strand, counting down.
AGTGCGCTTAACTTGAGTAGTCTTTTGCTGACGGTTGGAGCCCCCATAGATCCGACCAATTTATTTTTTTTCATCGTAAATTTCACCCTTTTGTTATGTGAAGTAGTGCTGGGTTGATCTAAGCAAGGCGGATGCCAACTTATAAAATTTTATATTTTTATATTTTTAAGTAATTGAAAAATATTAATTTAATTGAATTTGGTTTGATTTAGTCGAGTTATACTGAAGAAAAATTAAGAAGTCTGTGTATCGAATCTGAAGAAAGAAGGAAGTGAGACCCCTGTCAAAGCAATAAATAAATATTTAATGAATAAGAAAGTAGTCCAAAAATGAGAGGGAAATTGAATAAAGTTTAATCATGGTGCATAATTTTTACATAAAATATACAATATTTTTTTAAAATAAATTATTTAAAATACAAATACTTATGTTTATTTTTTGTTTACCTAAAGGTATACAATAGTGCAATAAGATGAAACAGGGTTGAGTTATTTTTGTGCGAAATGAACTTTAGTGAGAATTTTAAGGATAAAAATTTAATTAATGATTCATGGAAAATATTATGTTATTCATAATGTTTTAAATAATTAATAAAAATAAACTTTTTTCAGTTAAAAACAGGAAGAAATCCCTATTTTTTGCAAGGATGGCATGAAATTCGCTTTGTTCAGTTTATTCCATCTGTCCAGCTTTGACCCATCCATTGAAGCAAATATGGGATGATGTATTTAAAACTTCCTATAGCAATAAAACTTCAAGATAAAGAATAGGTACAAATTTGAAATCAGCACTTTTTAGCATGACGATTTTGGCCTTGGCTATGAGCTCGGGGCAAACTGCCTGGGCAAAATCATCTGCACATCCGGATAAAGTTTTAAACCTGGCTTTCGAAGCACCTGATGATGGTTTTGATATGGTCAAAACCTATAATTTTTATAGTGGTAGCGTGGCTGAGGCCATTTTCGAGCCTTTGTTGCGTTATGACTATCTGGCCCGGCCTGCAATTTTGGCTCCGAATACCGCCGAGTCTTTACCCGTGGTTGAACAGGATGGCAAAGTTTATACCTTTAAAATCAAGCCAGGAATTTATTTCAGTCCGGATCCGGCCTTTCAGGGCAAGAAGCGTGAACTGGTTGCTCGGGATTATATTTATTCCATGCAAAGGGTGATGGATCCGAAAAACCATTCGCCTTCTTTTTCCTTTATCGAAGGCAAAATTCTTGGCGCAGATCAAGTCATCCAGCAGGCCAAAAAAACGGGCAAATTTAACTATGATGCTCCGATTGCCGGTTTAAAAGCCCTAGATAAATATACCTTACAAATTACCCTGACCCGTTCAGACCTGAACTTTCCTTACATTCTGGCCTATGTCGCTTTTGCTGGTACTGCACGCGAAGTCATCGAACATTATGGCGATCGGGTAGGTCAGCATCCAGTCGGAACAGGGGCATATCAGTTACACAAATATGTGCCGCGTAGCCGTATTGAGTTAACTGCTAATCCAAATTATCGCGGTTTTGTCTGGAACTTTAAGGGGGATGGTTCAGAGTGGGATCAACGGATTGTCAAGGCCATGCAAGGCAAGCAGATGCCGCAAATCGGCAAGGTCAAAATCAGTATTATTGAAGAAGAACAGTCACGCTGGCTGGCCTTAAAATCTGGACAATTAGACTATGACAAACTGACTGCAAGCGGCGCTGAACAGGCACTGGAAAATAAACAGCTGAAAAGTGAATACAAGAAAAAAGGCATTCTGCATTATCCGAATAAAGAACCGGAAATCACCTATACCATCATGAATATGCGTGATCCGGTGATTGGTGGGAACTCACTGGAAAAAATTGCACTACGCCGTGCCATTGCCTTGTCCTATAACCAGAAAGAAGCCATCCAGCAGCTATATAAGGGCCATGCTGTTAAAGCTGAAATGATTCTTCCTGAAGGCGTGGGCGGATATAACCCGAATTATAGAAGCAGCATTGCCTACAACCCATTGCTCGCCAATAAACTGCTCGATCGTTTTGGCTACAAGAAAGGCGCCGACGGTTACCGCACTTTGCCTGATGGCAAGCCATTGGTTCTGAAAATGAACTCGACCAGCTCAAGTTCTTCCGTCATTTCTGCGGAGCTATGGAAAAAGAACCTGGATGCAATCGGGGTAAAAGTTGAATTTAAAGTCAGTAATTTTGCCGACAATTTAAAAGAAGCCACCCAGTGTAAACACATGATGTGGGGTGGTGCCTGGATTGCAGATTATCCGGAAGGGGAAAACTTTGCCCAGTTGCTGTATGGCCCAAATGCCCAGCAAGGTAACCTGAGCTGCTATACCTCTAAAGCCTATGACGCGCTGTATCAAACTGCGATGAAACTGCCGCCTCAGCAACGTACTCCATATTATGAGCAGATGAACCGCCAGATAGAGGCCGATAATCCGTGGATTCTACACAATACCCGGGTACGCAACTGGCTGATTCACCCACAGGTACAAGGCTTTAAGGCACATCCGGTGACTAGGGCAGTTTGGCAATATCTGGATATTGAACCTGTTAAAAAATAACTTGAGAAGATTAAGAACCAGTATGAATGTGAATACAAACGCTTTAAAAAAGCTGGCCAGTGGGGTTTTAATGGCCAGTTTAATGATGGCAGGTGCTGCACCCACATGGGCTGCCAATCCCGCCAATCCGAATAAAGTCTTAAAAACAGTCTTTCCCGCGGCTGAAACCGGTTTCGACCCCGGTTATATCCATGACCGTTATTCGGCCAAGATTAACTCGGCAATTTTCGAAACCTTATATACCTATGATTATCTGGCCTCACCAGCGAAACTGGTGCCATTAACTGCGGTAGATATGCCTCAAGTCAGTGCAGACGGTTTGACTTATACCATTAAAGTTAAAAAGGGCATTTACTTTGCAGATGATCCGGTCTTTGGCGGTAAAAAACGTGAACTGACCGCCTATGACTATGCCTATTCTCTAAAGCGTCTCTTAGATCCAAAACTTAATTCACCAAATAGCTGGTTGCTGGATGGTCGGATCAAAGGGCTGGAAGCATGGACAGCCATGGCGAAAAAAAATGGCAAAGTCTATGAAAATCCATTTGAAGGTATTCAGACTCCAGATCGCTATACCTTGGTACTCAAGCTGAATAATCCGGATCAGAACTTTCCGATGTTGCTGGCCCACGGTCCAGCTGCCGCAGTTGCACGCGAAGTCATTGAAAAGTATAAAGACAAAGCTGGCTGGGTAATGAGTAAGCCGGTCGGTACAGGGCCTTATGTACTTAGTCGCTGGACACCGGGATCACGCATTATCTTAAAGCCAAATCCGGCTTACCGTGGTTTTGTCTGGAATTATAAAGCCAATAGTGCAGAAGACCAGGCGATTGTCAGTGCGATGCAGGGCAAAAAAATGCCTCAAATCGGTACCATTGATGTACGTGTCATTGAAGAATCTCAATCACGGATGTTGTCATTTAAGAAAAATGAACTAGATCTGGTTGAAATCGACGGCGATCTGGTCATGCAGGCATTGGATGGTGACAAGTTAAAACCTGAGCTGGCCAAGCAAGGCATCAAGCTGTCGCGCATGTTGGAGCCATCGATTAACTACCATTACTGGAATATGCAAGATCCGGTAGTAGGTGGCTTTACACCAGAAAAAATAGCCTTACGTCGTGCGATGGCAATGGCCTTTTCTGTTGAAAACATGATTAGCGTATTACTAAAAGGAGATGGTGCAAAACTGCACATGCCTATTCCACCAGGAGTTGCAGGCTATTCACCCGCTTATAAAACCAGTACGCCATATTCGGTCAAGGCAGCCAATATGTTGCTGGATCGCTATAACTATAAGATCGGTGCGGATGGCTGGCGTAGAACTCCTGAAGGTAAACCTCTGGTGATTGAACTGATTACAGCCAATACCAGTCGTGGTCAGCAACAGGGCGAATTCTGGAAAAAGACCCTAGATAATATTCATATCAAACTGACCAGTAAGGCCATGCCATTTGCTGAAGGCATTAAGCTGGAAAAGCAATGTAAAACCATGTTTAAAAGCTCTGCATGGATTGCCGACTATCCTGATGCAGACAACTTCATGCAGCTGTTCTATGGCAAAAACGTCAATGTCACCAATAATGCCTGTTTTAAGCATGCGGAATATGACCGTTTATATGAACAGAGTCAGAGCATGCCACCGGGACCTGAACGGGATCTGGTCTATCGCAAAATGACCCGTATTCTAGAGGTCAATATGCCAACCATGATGCTGTATAGCACTTACCGTAATGCATTAGCGCAACCTCATGTTATTGGACACAAGTCCCATCCGATTCTGTCTACAGAATGGATGTATATCGATATTGATACTAAAAAGTAAGAAAAAGCTGGAGATGATGATGACATTAAAATACTTGAAATTTACCACACTCTGTCTGGCGATGATCGGGGGAGCTCAAACCGTCATGGCGGAGACCCAAACCCAGCTTTTGCCTTTATTCAAGGCTACAGAAATTCCGGCATTGTGTGATGCCAATCTGGATAAAATGCAAAAAGATATCCAGAAATTTGAAAGCCAGAAAATCAAAAATAAGGCTGAAGCCCGTCCTTATCTGGCAGCTTGGGATACATTGCAGGCATCGATCGGTGATTTTGTTTCACCTATCGGTTTATATAGTAATGTCGATCCTGATCCGGCCTTGCGTCAGGCGGCAGATGACTGTGAACTGAAAATCAGTAAATACCTGACTTCCATGTATCAGAGTCCAAAACTGTATGCCCAATTCAAGAAACTGAAAGTCACAGATCCGGTCGATGAGAAATTCCTGAAAGATATTCTGAATCAGTTTGAAAAAACCGGGGTACAACTCAGTGCAGAGAAGCAGAAGCGTCTGAAGGAAATTATTGAAGAAAGCACCAAACTGGGGCAGGACTATTCCAAGAATGTACGTGATAACCCTGAAAAAGTTGAATTCACTGCTGCAGAGCTGAAAGGTTTACCTGAGAGCTATATTGCCGGTTTAAAGAAAAATGAAAAGGGAAATTATCTGCTTGGCTTCGACTATCCGGAATATCAGCCGTTTATGGAGCTGGCAGAGAGTGATGAAGCACGTAAACGTTATCAGACTGCCTATACCCGCCGAGGGACTGAGAAAAACCTCGAATACATGAAAAAGGCCATTGATCTGCGTTATGAACTGGCTCAGCTATTCGATAAAGACAGCTATGCGTATGTTGCCTTAAAAGATCGTATGGCCAAAACCCCAGAAGCAGTCAATAGTTTTCTGGATGAGGTTTATGCCAAAGTTGCACCATTAGAAAAGCAGGATGTTGAAGAATTACGTCAGTTCAAGGCAGAAACCTTAAAAATTCCTCTGGAAAAATCAGAAATTGAGCGTTGGAGCCAAGGCTACTGGAGTGAAAAACTGCGTCAGGCCAAATACAAAGTGGATCAGGAAAAACTGCGTGATTATTTCCCGACTGAAGCGGCTCAAAAATGGTTATTTGCCGTGTCCTCCGATTTATATGGGATTGAATTCAAGCCGGTAAAAGTCAAAGCCTGGCACGATGAAGTCGAATATTATGCCGTGCATGACAAAGCCACCGGTGAGTTTATGGGCGGACTTTATGTCGATAAATACCCACGTGAAGGCAAATATGGCCATGCTGCAGTCTGGGGTGTTTATGGTGGCAGCCGTTTAAATCATCGCCGTCCGGTATCTGTTTTGGTGACTAACTTCAACCGTAAAGGTCTGAACAGTAATGAACTGGAAACTTTTGTACATGAAATGGGTCATGCGCTGCACGGAATTTTATCGAAAACCCGTTATACCGAGCAGTCAGGCACATCGGTAGAGCGTGACTTTGTTGAAGCACCTTCACAAATGTATGAAGAGTGGGCGCGCCGTTTCGAGACTTTATCTAAAGTAGCAGATTACTGTGAACCTGCTTGTCCGCGTGTCGATGAAGCCATGACCGAGCGCTTAAAGAACGTGAAGAATTATGGTCGCGGCCTGCATTATGCCCGTCAGACCCTATATGCTCAGTACGACATGGCCCTGCACGGTAAAGATGCGAAAAGTATTGATCCATTAAAACTCTGGCAGGATATGGAAAGTAAAACTGCGTTGGGTTCTGTTCCAGGTCAGCAATTTCCAGGTCAGTTCGGGCACTTGATGGGTGGCTATCAGGCGGGTTATTACAGCTATATGTGGTCTGAAGTGCTGGCACTCGACATGTTGTCTGCTTATGGTGATCATCTGATGGATCCGAAAGTCGGCATGCATTATCGCGAGACCGTACTGGCACAAGGCGGACAAAAACCGGGCGATCAGATGGTTAAGGACTTTCTGGGCCGCGAACCGGACAGCAAAGCTTTCTTTAATGAAATTTCAGGACATTAAGTCAAGGAAGGAAAGCGATGCTGGCATATATTATTCGAAGGATTTGGCAAATGATCCCCACCATGCTGGGGGTGATTCTGCTGATATTCCTGTTATTTAACTGGGTCGGGGGAGATCCGGCCTATATCCTGGCCGGTAAAATGGCCAATGCTGAGCAGATTGAAAACATCCGTCAGCAGCTCGGGGTCGATCAGCCCTATTACGTACAACTGTGGATTTTTATCCAGCAGATTTTGACCTTTGATTATGGCGTGAGCTGGAGTACCGGTGAGTCGGTATCACAGATTATTACCACGCGTTTGGGGCCATCACTGACCATCCTGATTCCACTGACTATCCTGCAAACGATTGTTTCAATCATTTTGGCACTTGGGGTAGCTTCAGTGCGCGGTTCACTGACTGACCGCATGATCATGATGCTGTGTACCATCGGTATGTCGATCAGTATTCTGGTCTATATCATCGTATTCCAGTACGTCTTGGCTTATGAACTGAGCTGGTTCCCGGTACAGGGCTGGAGCGATAACTTTACTGAAAACTTATTCAAATATGCACTATTGCCAGTATTAATCATGCTGGTGGTGAGTATTGCACCGACTTTACGTCTCTACCGTAGTTTTGTCTTGGATGAAGTCAATCAGGACTATGTCCGTACCGCACGTGCCAAAGGTCTGGGCGAAAGCCGCATTCTGGGCGTGCACGTACTGCGCAATGCTTCGATTCCAATCATTACTGATGTCATGGCGGGACTTCCGGCTTTACTGATCGGTGCTTTCCTGATTGAACGTTTCTTCGGTATTCCTGGCATTGGCCGTGAAGTGATTATCGCAGTTGAGCGTTCTGACTTTCCGGTAATTAAAGCGATTACGGTCTATGTTGCGGCTGCGACCATGTTATTTAACCTGATTGCCGATCTGATCTATAAATGGGTCGATCCACGTGTACAGTTGAAGTAGGTGAATTATGCTGAGTGCGATATTTAAAAAAGAGCAACATACTTCAGCAGTGCCTGAGTCTGCTTCAACCGGATTATGGCAGCTGGCGTTGCGTCGTCTGAAACGTGACCGCATTGCGATGTTCTCCCTATTTGTGGTGCTGTTTTATCTGCTGATGTTGCTGCTTTCCATGACAGGTGTGATTGCCAAGGACTGGAATAAAGAAGTAGCGGTGAGTTATGCACCCCCAAGCTTTATCTATACACCGTCTATGCCTGGAGCGGCAGGTGAAGATCAAAGTACTGAATCTGCCGTAGTACCAGTTAATCCAGTTGATCCTTTAAAAGATGTGATTGCAGAACTGGAAGCAGAAATTGCTGCTGAACAGGGCGCAGGTGTGATTGATTATTATGGTGTAGTCGATCCACTGGCTGAAGATATGAAAGCCATTGATCAGGAATTAGGGGGTCAGTTACTGGATCAGAGTAGTGAGCTTAAACAGAGCCTGTTCTTTGGCGCAGATAAATGGGGTCAGGATGTACTACTGAAAACCATTAAAGGTGCAGAAACTTCGATTTTAGTTGGCCTGATTGCTGCGCTGGTTGCGGTGGTGATTGGTACAGTACTGGGTGCGATTGCTGGCTATTTCGGTGGTTGGGTCGATGATGTGCTGAACTGGTTCTACAATATCTTTACTTCTATTCCTTATCTGTTGCTGGTGTTAGCGATTGCAGCAGTACTGCAACAAAAAGGGATCTTATCGATTATCCTGATTTTGGGTCTGACCGGCTGGACCGGGGTATTCCGCCTGGTTCGTGCGGAATATATGAAGCATACTGCACGTGAATATGTACTGGCAGCGAAAGCCATTGGGGTAAGCAATATGCGCCGTATCTTCGTGCATATTTTTCCGAATGTCAGTCATATCGCTTTGGTTCAAATGTCCATTCTTGCAGTGGCCTTTATCAAGTCCGAAGTCATTCTCAGCTTCTTAGGCTTTGGCGTACCGATTGGTGTGGTGTCATGGGGTAGTATGCTGAATGAAGCGCAAAGCGAGCTGATTTTAGGCAAATGGTGGCAGTTGACTGCGGCATCGGTGGCGATGGCGGTACTGGTGACAGCTTTCTCAATGTTTACTGATGCATTACGTGATGCATTAGATCCAAAACTGAAATAGGAGCGCAGCGATGTCTGAAATGAATCCAAGCACAGCACCCGCGTTACTTCGCGTAGATAACTTACGTGTCAGTTTTAAAGGTGAAAATAAACAGTATGTGGAAACGGTCAAAGGAATTTCATTTGAAATCCCGGCCAATACTACAGTGGCGTTAGTCGGTGAATCCGGAAGTGGTAAATCTGTGACTTCATTAGCAGTGATGGGACTATTAGCACCTGAGAACTCGAAGGTCGCTGAAGACAGTCAGATCCTGTTTGAAGGTCGGGACTTATTGAAACTCAAGTCGAGTGAAATGCGTCAGATCTGTGGCAAAGAAATTGCCATGATCTTCCAGGAGCCAATGTCCTCATTGAATCCAGTGTTTACCGTGGGCATGCAGATCTCGGAAATTCTACGTCTGCATTTGGGCATGAATAAAAAGCAGGCCCGTCAAAGAACACTGGAACTTTTGCAGGAAGTCGGTATTCCTTCACCGGAAACCAAGATTGATGCTTATCCGAGTCAGTTATCTGGCGGACAGCAGCAACGTGTGATGATTGCGATGGCAATTGCGTGTGAGCCGAAGCTCTTGATTGCCGATGAGCCAACGACAGCACTAGATGTGACTATCCAGAAACAGATTCTGGACCTGCTTGAATCCCTGCGTCAGCGCCGTCAAATGTCGATGTTGTTCATCAGTCATGACCTGGCGGTAGTTGGTGAAATTGCGGATCAGGTCATTGTAATGCGTTATGGCGAGATTCGTGAGCAAGGTTCGGTGACAGAAGTCCTGAACAATCCTCAGGATATTTATACCCAAGCCTTGTTACACTGCCGTCCACAGCTGTCGCACCGCCCATTGCGGTTGCCGGTGATTAGCGACTTTATGAAGCAGGATAGTCTGGCGCATGACCTGCATGCGAACGCTCCACTACAACAGGAACGTTCCCGTGGTCTAAAAGGTAATGAAGAGATCATTCTGGATGTACGCGATCTGAAAAAATCCTTCTATAGCCGTAAAGGCCTATTTGGAAAAGATGAATTTCAGGCTGTGAAAGGCGTGTCTTTTCAGCTGGCTAAAGGCAAAACCTTAGGGCTGGTTGGGGAGTCAGGTTCTGGTAAAACCACGATTGGTTTGCTCCTGATGCGACTGCAACAAGCTACAGGCGGCAAGGCGTTGTTTCAGGGTAAAGATATCTTGTCGATGACTGAAAAAGAGTTTACGGCCTATCAGCGTAAAATCCAGATCATTTTCCAGAACCCTTATGCTTCTTTGAATCCGCGTTTTACCGTGGGACAAATCCTGATGGAGCCGATGCAGATTCATCATATTGGCAAGGATGATGCAGAACGTAAACAGATGGCACTTGATTTATTAGAAAGGGTCAGCTTACCGGCTCAGGCCTTCTATCGCTATCCACATGAGTTTTCAGGTGGCCAGCGTCAGCGGATTGCAATTGCACGCTGTCTGACCTTAAAGCCTGAGATTTTGATCTGTGATGAATCAGTGTCCGCACTGGATGTATCCGTACAGGCGCAGGTACTGAACTTATTGCAGGATTTACAGGATGAATTTGGTCTGAGTTACATCTTTATTTCGCATGATTTGTCAGTGGTGAAATATATTTCTGATCAGATCATGGTGCTAAATCATGGTGATCTGGTGGAAATTGCCAACTCAGATGATCTGTATCAGTCTCCGCAACACGACTATACCAAGCGTCTGTTAAGTGCGATTCCTCAGGGTATTCCGCAGTAATTTGCTAAAGTACGAAATAAAAAATGCCCACATTGCTGGGCATTTTTTATGACGGGAATTCACTTTCAGGAAATCGCTGAGCCAACTGCTCGTATATTAATTTTTGGTCTAGCACATGAAATTGACTGAGATTAAGATCATAGTTTTGTGCCGCTGTATGTAATCGGAGCAATACCATTTGATGCTGGTCATTGGGAGGAATTGCAATATATTCAAGCTGCTGAACTTCACTCAATTTACATACCTTACGGTAAGGATGCTCAAAGAGAGACCAGTAGATACTATGCTCAGAAATGACCAGTGCCCGGTATGTTTTTATAAGATGGATGACAAGAACCAATAAGAGGGAGGAACCGATTAGGATACAGGTCCATAGATCCAGCACTTGCAAAGGATGCGTACTAAAATCACGAATAAAATGAAAATCACTAAAAGGGATAGGGCTGCGCTCTGGATCAGCTCTTTGCCAGATGTTGTAATGAACCAGCATAAAATGGATCAGCATCAATATATAGAAGCCGTAAAGCCGGTTAGTCTTAGTAGACATAGGTTTATAATATTGGTTTGTCATTATTATTGTTCTTGCAAAAAAAAAAAGAGCCACCGAAGTGACTCTATCTTATTCAAAGCTTAGAACTTTTTAAAGCCTTTATTCGCACCATATAAACCGCGTGGTGCATTGCCTTCACGGTTTTCGCGGCGACCAAACTGGTTGTCTTCACGGTTGTCACGACGTGCAAACTGGGTGCCATTCTGGTTTTCACGACGACCAAAGCCCTGATCATCGCGACGTTCACGGTTGTTGTATTGCGGCTGCTGCTCATCGGTATCACGGCGTTGCTGACGCAGGTAACCACCACGGCGCGCTGCCATTGGTTTTTCCTGCATACGTTCGTTACGACGTTTCGCCATACCGAATAAGCCGGTACCTTGACGCGGTTTCAGCTCAACTGATTTGGTCAGGTTGTCGATATCCTGTTTATCCAGCTCGATCCAGCGACCTGTACGAAGTTCACGTGGCAGAATCACGGTACCATAACGGGTACGTAGCAAGCGGCTAACTTTCAAACCTTGTGATTCAAAGATACGACGAACCTCACGGTTACGACCTTCTTTCACGACAACTTGATACCAACGGTTGATCCCGTCACCACCTAGTTCAGAGAATGATTCAAACTTCGCAGGACCATCATCTAGCACTACGCCTTTCAGCATGTTGTTTTTCAGTTGTGGAGTCACTTCACCCATGACACGAACCGCATATTCACGTTCGATTTCATTGGATGGGTGCATTAAACGATTCGCCAGTTCGCCGTCATTTGTGAACAGTAACAGACCGGTCGAGTTAATATCCAGACGGCCGACCATTACCCAGCGATCGCCTTGAATTGATGGCAGGTTGTCAAATACTGTTGGACGCTGTTCAGGATCATTACGTGAACAGATTTCGCCTTCTGGCTTATAGTAAATCAGGACACGACGACGGATTTCGTCTTCGATCTGGAACTGCACTTTACGACCATCGATGCGAAGCTCATCACCTGGTTCGATTCGTTCACCCACTTGGGCAATCTGCCCATTCACACTCACACGACCTGCGGCAATGACTTCTTCCATATAACGGCGAGAACCCAAACCAACACGTGCAAGCACCTTTTGCAACTTTTCACTCATGACAGCATAACCTTAGAAATAATTATTCAACAGTTCACCTATTTATGACTTCGGTGCATTCGCATCGAGCGCCATAAAAGCTTCCTTGGCATCCTGCAGGGGAGGCAATTGGCCTAAAGAATTTAAGCCAAACGCATTTAAAAATTGTGGCGTTGTCACTAACAACGCAGGTCTTCCAGGGAGTTCACGAAAGCCGGATTCTTTAATCCAGTTCCAGTCAAACAGCGTACGCAAAATCTGACTGTTATTCGTGACACCACGAATTTGTTCAATATCAGCTCGGGTCACTGGCTGATGATAAGCAATCACCGCAAGCATCTCCAGTAATGAAGGTGACAGGCGTGTCGGTCGCTCGGGCCAGGTCTGTGCAATAATATTACGATATTTTACACGCACTTGAAAACGGTAACCTTGCACAGTTTCAACCAGTTCAATAGAACGGCCATGCATCAGCATGGAAAGCTGTTGTAAATACTGGCGCAGCTCCTGCTTGCTATAGCGATCCTGAAATGCTTCTTTCAGTCGAGCTAAGGAAACCGGGGAGTCACTGGCAAAAATAATGGCTTCCAGCTGCATCAGAATTTCATGCAGATTATCTTCCGCAGACAAGGAGATATTATGTTCTGTGTTCATGCGTGTGCTCCTTGAATTGCGAGCGGTGCCTCAACACCTGAGGCAATAATTTGAATTTTTTGCTGGCGGGTGAGTTCCAACACGGCCATAAAGGTCACGACTACACCCATGCGTCCCTGACTTGGCTTGAGTAATTTATCAAAAGACAAGACTTCACCAGATTCCAGATGGCTTTCAATATAGGCAATCCGCTCTTCCAGTAAAACAGGCTCCTGTTGCACCTGATGAATGACCGGTTCAGGGCGGTTAAAGACACAAAGCAAGGCATCACGCAGCAGATCAACACTATGACCTTCATTGGGCTGGATAAACTCGCCTAAGTGAACATTGGTCTGAAAGGTATCACGTTCCAGAATCGTCATCTGACCCAGACGTTCTGCAGCTTGTTTGATCCGTAAATAATTTTCCAGACGCTCAATCAGGTCCTGTTTTGGATCCTGTTCAACTGCAGCCACGCTTTTCGGTTTAGGCAGTAATAAACGGGATTTGAGATCGGCCAGTAAAGCAGCCATCACCATATAATCCGCAGTTAGCTCAATATTCAGGGATTTCATCGCATCCATATAGGACAGATATTGGGAGGCAATCGGCGCGATATCAACCTGCAACAGGTCAAAACCATTTTTCTGGATCAGGTAGATTAAAAAGTCGAGGGGGCCTTCAAAATGTTCTAACAGAATTTCAAACGCTGCTGGAGGAATATACAGATCCTCTGGAATCGTATTTTGCCATTCATCCAGAACCCGGATGTTTGGAGCAGATTCCATAGCGTTATGGGGCATTTGAGTCATTACAATTATAAGCCACGCGAATTTTCAAAGGCATGAAATGGCTTATTCCCCGAGCTCTTGTCAGGAGAAAAAGCACATAATTTAGTAGTTGGCATTGTACTGGAAAATTTTCGTTAAATAAAATAGATATGCATTCAAAAGCAAAAAAACCATATTTATTTTAGGAGAAATTTTATTTTTTTAATTCGATAAAATGCACAAGTCTGATATTAAACAGCATATTAGCTAAAATTAAATGCAATATAGCCTGGGTGGCTTAAGAAACTGTAACTTCATATAGAAAATTTTTAAAAGATTTTCAGCACCTATTAAATAGTGAATGTGTGAAAGCTCATCAGGAAACATGTGATAAAAATAAGAAAAAACAGTTATCTATCGCCTAAAAAATAAACTAATATAGCCAAAAATATTAATAAATAACAAACATAGATCAGGTTAATTATAAAAATGCCAATCATACTTGTGTTAATCGGCGTCATCGGCTTAGGGGTATTCTGGGGCTATCCTCAATATCAGCTCATGCAGCTTGAAAATGAAATGCGTACCAATCTGAAGTCTGGCGGCTTTTCCAGCTTTGTCGAGCAGGCCAAACCAGTGATGCAGGCCATGAAACTGGATTTTAGCGTACTGGACCAGTATCCTCATATTCGTTTCTATATGCGTAATACGCTTTATACGGGCAAAGATTTACCCGACGGTGTTACTGCAATGGTCAAAACCATGAGCTGTAATTCTATTGATTCTTTTAGGACTATGGAATCCACAGCCCGGACTGCGTTATTGAATGTGCTTGAAGAGGATCAAATCACTTTTCATGTTTCAGTCAAAAACAGGTTTGGTGCTGAACTTGCAACTCATCAGCAAAAACTGTCGGAATGTCCAAACTTCTTGCAGTTAAAACATTATAAAGAAGGTGATCCGTTACCCCCAATGCCAAGTTTGAATAATCAGGTTCCTTCGGTTGCACCAGCGGTCAGTACATCTACTCAGGAGCGTGCAGCGAGCTATTAAATCTTGGCATGCGTGATAAGGTTATTTTAATTCTGCTCTCGCAATACATATTCGATGATACGTTGGCAGGTAGCTGCCAGACAAACATTGCTTGTTGAATAAACTTGTAGAAGTTTTCTTGCCATCGCGATCTCAAGAAAGTATGAGTATTCAATATTGTTGATATTCAGATTTAATTCTGGCTTGGAATTTTTATCGATAGATATTGCCTTGGATTCCAGTGTCCAAGGCAATTCAGCATAGATCAGATGATCGGCAGGAAATTCATTCAGGTTCAGGAGGATATAAAATAAATCCATTTTATTTTCTTCTGAGACTTCATTAGAAGCAGCTTTATTTATTCAAAAGCACTGACATCACCAACACCACGACGAATCACTTCAGGCTGATCTCCTGATAAATCCACAATAGAAGTCGTACTTAATGTGCCCAGTCCACTGTCGATAAACACATCAATCCGTTTGCCGAGCTGCATTTCAATGTCATAAGGATCATCTAAAGGATCCGTCTGATCTGGCAGGATGAGTGTGGAAGTTAGCAGCGGTTCGCCCAGTTCTTGAAGCAGCATTTGACACACAGGATTGGTGGGGATACGCAAACCAATGGTTTTTTTCTTCGGATGCATTAAACGTTTAGGCACTTCGCTGGTTGCCGGAAGAATAAAAGTGGTCACAGCAGGCGTATTATTTTTCAGCAAACGATAGACGGCATTGTCGACTTTGGCATAAGTCGCAAGATCGGATAAGTCACAGCAGATAATGGCATATTGGTGCTTAGGTCCTAGACCACGAATCTGTGCGATTCGCTCCATCGCATGTTTATTCCCGATCTGGCAGCCAATCGCATAGGCTGCATCGGTCGGATAAACCACAACATCACCGGCACGAATACGTTCTACTGCCTGACTGATCAGACGAGCTTGCGGATTATCCGGGTGTACACGTAAATGCAGCATAAATATTCCTCCCAACCTGCCTTAAACTTATTATGAAATGCCTTTGTATAAAGTAACAATGACAAACAGGTAGATTTGTGTAATTTAATCAAGCATTTCACGTTGAAATTCATCAGATTTTAAACTTTTGCCCGCACGGGTGCAGACACAGATACAATCAATGAAGCGTTTGGCATCACGTGGCAGTTTGGCTTCACCACTAAAATAGCGTTGTACCTGAGCATAAACATTATCTTTAAAGCTGGAGCCATCGCCACCATCACCGGTTAAATTATCCAGAGACACACGGAACTTACGGCCAAATGCTTTGGAAAACATCCATTCAATCGCTTGTGGCTTTATTTCGACCTGCTCAAATAATGCCTGCTGTTCCTTGGTGCGGCCATCTGGTGCATACCAGTAGCCCAGATCTGGCAATAGACGACGCTTATCACCAGCAATGGTCCAGTGGCTGATCTCATGCAGGGCACTATTGAAGAAACCATGCGCAAATTGAATGCGGGCAGGGGTATCTTCAGTAGCCGGGAAATATTCTGGTTCAAAATCACCACGGACTAATGTGACATTTAGGTGGGAAAACCAGTGATTAAAGTGTAAGATGAGCCAATCAACCTGTTCTGCTTCTGACGATACATTCGCCCACGGTAAGCGTTGCACTTGCTGTAGTGAGCTGTCAGAATCCAGAGTTGAAAGTGTGCTAACGAGTGATGAAACATTCACTTCTGTTTGCGGCTGCAACAGATGCATGACTGAAATTACCCAATTGGTCTGTCTAAAAATAAGTACAAAATTGTATCTTAATCTTTGACAGAGTTCTGATGAATTTGTAGAATTGCCGCCTTAATTATGTCAGCAAATACCTTTCCGGCACAGATTGAGCCGTTTAAATGGGCTGAACAGGGCTTTAAATGGTCAGGTCAACTGCCTTTATCCCGCTTTGTTCGTATTGCTCGTGAAGCTGTTGGATCAATTGATGATCAATTGATTAACATAGACTGTAAGCTATCAATGGATGCTTATCATCGCATTGTGTGGCTAGATGGCCATGTTGAAACGAAAGTTCCAATGGAATGCCAGCGTTGTCTGGAAACCGTTGAGATTGAACTCGTTTCAGATTTTCATCTTGCCCTTGTGGATGACGAATCACTGATAGAGCGCTTGGATGAGGATGCTGATTTCATCGTCTTAGGTGAAAGTGAAGCAACGACGAAAGGTTCATATGATGCACCTGCCACCGCTGATTTACTGGCACTCATAGAAGATGAATTGTTATTGTTGATGCCGTTGTCTCCTAAGCATGATGTTTGTGAGCATAAGCACCAACCCGCTCAAGAAGAAGTTGTTGAAGAAAAACGGGACAATCCGTTTGAAGTTTTGGCAGCTTTGAAGGGTAAACTTAACTAATTTTTGTGTTATACTCATACGTATAAGACAATCGAATTTGTTCTGATCCATTTTTTCGATATTTGTAAGGAGCCATCATGGCCGTTCAGCAAAACCGTAAAAGTCGCTCTCGCCGTGACATGCGCCGTTCACATGACGCTTTAACTGAGAATGCATTAACTGTAGACCAAGCTACTGGTGAAACTCATCGTCGTCACCACGTATCTAAAGATGGTATCTACCGTGGTCGTCAATTATTCGCTAAAGCATCTGCTGAATAATTAATGATGTATTAAGCGTTAAAGCTTAGTAGAAAAAATGGGAGCGTTAAGCTCCCTTTTTTTATGCCTGATTTTATACATAGGTTTTGTGGTCATCATGTGAAGTCGCGGTTTTTGTTGTATTTGGCAATTACCCAAGCCAAAATTACGTGTTAAATTGCGCTCCACAATGGGTAAGGTGATCTGATCGGCCAATTTTTTAGGTTTAAGAAAAGATTCGCACCTCTTGAATGAAAGGATTTTATTTATGTCTGCTAAACAACTCGAACAAGCAGCTCAAGCAACTAAAACTGCATTTGTGTTCCCAGGTCAGGGTTCACAAAAAGTCGGCATGCTCGCTGAACTTGCAGAACAGTTTAGTGGTATCCGCGATACATTTGCTGAAGCATCTGAAGCGGTGGGTTTTGATCTGTGGCAGATTGCCCAGACGGGTGAAGGTCTGGATCAAACCGAATTTACTCAACCGGTACTATTAACAGCATCAATCGCTTTATGGCGTGTATGGTTAGAGCTGGGTGGGGTAGCACCAAAATATATGGCGGGCCATTCACTCGGTGAGTACAGCGCGTTAGTTGCAGCGGGTGCTTTAAGTCTGGGTGATGCAGTTAAGCTGGTGAACCTGCGTGGTAAGCTGATGCAAACTGCTGTACCTCAAGGTGTAGGTGCAATGGCAGCGATTCTGGGTCTGGATGATGCCAAAGTGATTGAGCTTTGTGCACAAGCAACAGCAGCAGGCGAGGGTTCAGTTGAAGCAGCCAACTATAATGCTCAGGGTCAAGTCGTAGTTGCTGGTAATAAAGAACGTGTAGAAGCCGTAATGGCACTGGCGAAAGAAAATGGCGGTAAAGCGATTGCACTGCCAGTTTCAGTTCCTTCACATTGTTCACTGATGAAACCTGCAGCTGAGCAGTTCGCAACAGCTTTGGAACAAACTGCCATTGAGATGCCACGCATACCTGTATTACAAAATGTAGGCGCAAAAGCAGCTGCGGACGTGACTGAACTTCGTCAGGCTTTGACTGAGCAGCTGTATGAGTCAGTACAATGGACTAAAACACTACAATTCCTTCAAGATGAAGGCGTTGAGTACATTGTAGAATGTGGCCCAGGTAATGTACTGGCCAATATGGCAAAACGTTTACCGAATATCGAAAAAGCACTTCCATTAGATACTAAATCTCGTCTGGAAGATGCGTTGAACACCGTATTGGTGGCAGAAGGGAAAATTGCATGACACAGGAACGTAAAGTTGCCTTGGTGACAGGTGCAAGCCGCGGCATTGGTGCTGCAATTGCACAACAATTAATTCAAGACGGTTATTTTGTCGTAGGTACTGCGACTTCTGAAGCGGGTGCAGAGAAACTTAATGCACAATTTGCTGAAAATGGTGCCGGTAAAGTTCTAGATGTACGTGATGGTACTGCAATTGATGCGCTAGTCAGCGATATTGAACAAAACTATGGTTCTGTGCTGGTACTGGTGAATAATGCCGGTATTACCAAAGACAACCTGTTATTACGCATGTCGGAAGACGACTGGGATGATATTTTAAACATCCATCTGAAAGCCGTTTATCGTTTATCGAAACGTGTGCTGAAAGGTATGACTAAGGCACGTTTCGGCCGTATCATTAATATCAGTTCTGTGGTGGCGCATTTTGCTAACCCAGGTCAGGCGAACTATTCAGCTGCCAAAGCAGGTATTGAAGCATTTGGTCGCAGTCTCGCTAAAGAAATGGGTAGTCGTCAGATTACAGTCAATGCTGTTGCACCAGGCTTTATCGCAACTGAAATGACTGAACAGTTAAGTGAAGAAATTCGCAAAAAAATGAGTGATCAAGTGGCTTTAAACCGTTTAGGTGATCCACAAGATATCGCGAATGCCGTAAGTTTCCTGGCATCGGACAAAGCCAGTTACATTACAGGTACAGTCATTCACGTTAATGGTGGTTTATACATGAGCTAAACGGCACATGTATTAACTTTCCAAATTTTATAGATTCAATTAAACTAACGGCATTAAAAACGCCACAAGCAATGAGGAGAATTCCTGTGAGCGATATCGAACAACGCGTTAAACAAGCGGTTGCAGAACAACTTGGTATCAAAGTCGAAGAGATTAAAAACGAAGCATCTTTCATGGATGACTTAGGTGCTGACTCTCTAGACCTAGTTGAACTTGTTATGTCTTTCGAAAATGACTTCGACATCACTATTCCTGATGAAGATTCTAACGAAATCACAACTGTTCAATCTGCTATTGACTATGTTACTAAAAAACTTGGTTAATACTGATTTTCAGCTTTGCTGAACCTAAAGACCACCGCAAGGTGGTTTTTTTGTGCCTGTAGAATAGATATAGGGTGATTTTACAATCGATAACCTTTTGCTTACCAATGACTAACTTTGTATCTGCTGCTTTCCTTATACAAATAAGAATGATCTGATGAATAACAAGAATGGAGTCCACTATGGGTCTTTTTGATTTTGTAAAAGGCATTGGTAAAAAGAACACTGCAGCTGCGGAGCCACAACAAACACCTGCAGCAACTCAGCAAGCGCCTGCAGCTGCACCTAAGGCAGCACCGGCTGAACCTTCTGCACAGGAAATAGCAAATAAGTTGTTAGGTCATGTCAAAAGCCTAGGACTGCCAATTACAGGATTGTCGATCAGCTATAACTCAACCTCAGATCTGGCAACCGTACGCGGACAGGTACAAAGTCAGGCGGATCGTGAAAAGATTATTTTAGCGGTAGGAAATGTTGATCATGTCGCTAAAGTGGATGACCAGCTGACTGTGGCGAATCCGGAACCTGAAAGTAAGTTCTATACGGTTAAATCGGGTGATACTTTGTCTAAAATTTCGAAAGAGTTTTATGGTGATGCCAATCAGTACAACAAGATTTTCGAGGCGAATCGCCCTTTACTGAAAAATGCAGATGATATTTTCCCGGGTCAGGTACTACGTATTCCTGCCTAGTTTTAAATAATCATCAATATAAATAATAAAATTTTATTTTAAACTTATCTGATTCAGATAAACGGTTCACAACAAAGCCCCTTATGGGGTTTTGTTGTGTCTACCACTTGAACTCGGGTCAGAATTAGGTTCCTACATCCAGATATGAACTTTCCTTTACTTCTTCCATCACCACATAACTATGTGAGGAAGCAGAAGAGGGGAGCTTTTTTAATAAATCCCCAAGCAGACGCCGGTAAGCACTCATTTCCTTTAGGCGGGCTTTCACCAGGTAATCAAAATCGCCCGAGATCAGATGACATTCCAGCACTTCAGGAATTTCACTTAAGTCACGCGCGACCTGTTCAAATACATCGCCCGATTTGGCAGAAAGTTTGATTTCCAGAAATACTAGTAAGTTCTTTTCCAGCTTTTCCGGATTGAGCCGGGCATGGTAACCCATGATGATTCCATCGCGTTCTAGCCGCTTCACTCGCTCGGAACAGGGTGTGGTGGAGAGGTTGACTCGGGAGGCGAGTTCACTGATTGCAATGCGCCCATCGCGCTGCAGGATATCTAAAATCATGCGATCAATGCGGTCTAATTTACGCATCTATTATTCCCTTAATTTTTAAAAATGACGCGAAAAATCTAGTGAATTTGCTGAATATATCAGTTTAAAACAGTGAAATTCACTATTGATCCAAAAATATACTGGTGAAATAAACTATAAATGTCATTGAGGGTAATGTCATGCGCGTAATTGTATTGGGTGGTGGTGTCATTGGTGTAACAAGCGCCTACTATCTTGCGCAGCAGGGAGCAGAAGTGACTGTCCTTGACCGTCAGGCAGGTCCGGCTGAAGAAACCAGTTTTGGTAATGCGGGCCAGATTTCTCCTGGTTATTCGACACCATGGGCAGCACCTGGCATTCCATTTAAAGCAGTGAAATGGATGTTCCAGCATCATGCACCATTGGCGATTAATGTTGATGGTAGTCTGTGGCAGTTACAGTGGATGGCCCAGATGCTGAAAAACTGTAATGCTCAACATTATGCAGTGAATAAAGAACGTATGGTGCGGGTCGCTGAATATAGCCGTGACTGTTTACGTAATCTACGTCGTGATATCGGCATTTCTTATGAAAACCGTTCTAAGGGAACCTTGCAGATTTTTCGTAAGGAAGCACAGCTCGACGCAGTGCAACGTGATATCGAAGTGTTGAAAGAAACCGGCGTGGATTTTGAGTTGCTGGATCGTGAACAGCTGGCCAAAGTTGAACCGGCACTGGCAGAAGCTAAAGATAAACTGGTAGGTGGTTTGCATCTGCCAAATGATGAAACCGGTGATTGCTACCTGTTTACCAATGCACTGGCCAATTACGCCAAAGGCATGGGCGTACAATTCAAGTTTAACCAGCATGTTGAAAAACTGCTATTTGAAGGCGACCAGATCAAAGGTGTACTGGTCAATGGTCAGGTGTTGACCGCAGATAGATATGTGCTGGCTTTCGGTAGCTATTCCCGTGATTTTCTGAAGCCGTTACACCTGGATCTGCCGGTGTATCCAGTCAAAGGTTATTCATTGACCATTCCAATTGTGGATCAGACTCATGCACCGCAATCGACTGTGCTGGATGAAACTTACAAGATTGCATTGACTCGTTTTGATCAACGGATCCGTGTCGGTGGTATGGCAGAGCTAACAGGCTTTAATTTGGGTCTGAATGAAGATCGTCGTGCAACCTTGGAAATGGTGACTCGTGACCTGTTCCCGGGTGGTGACATGGCGCAGGCCAGTTTCTGGACCGGCTTACGTCCAATGACTCCGGATAGCACACCAATTATTGGACCGACACGCTTTAACAATCTGTTCCTGAATACTGGGCACGGTACCTTAGGCTGGACTATGGCCTGTGGTTCAGGAAAGCTGATCAGTGATCTGGTACTGGGTCAAGCACCTGAGATTAGTACTGAAGGCTTGTCGCTGAATCGTTATCAGCAGGTTGCTTAAGCTTTTAAGGATTATCAGTTTCAGGGAAGAAATTTATGCCACGTCCAATACACGCGGTGATTCATCAACAGGCATTGCAACATAACCTGCAAGTTGCACGTTCCTGCGCACCTCAAAGCCAGGTCTTTGCAGTGGTTAAAGCTGATGCCTATGGGCACGGTATTGAACGGGTTTATCCCGCATTAAAAAGTGCCGATGGTTTTGCCTTTCTGGATCTTACTGAAGGAAAGCGTTTGCGTGCCTTAGGCTGTGACAAGCCCTTATTGTTGCTGGAAGGCATTTTTGGCCTTGAAGATTTATTCGACTGCGCCAAGTACGGGATGAGTTTTGCAATTCATGCCCAGCATCAACTGGAATGGTTAAGAAGCTTTGTCCAATTACAGCCAGATGTACAGTTTGATGTCTTTTTAAAAATGAATAGCGGAATGAACCGGCTCGGTTTTTTACCTGAGCAGTATCCTGCCGCTTTTCAGGAATTAAAGAGCATTGAGCAAGTACGCTCCATCAGTCATATGACACATTTTTCCGATGCAGATGGTATGCGCCTTGGACAGGAAGGTATTGAACATCAACAGCTGGTCTTTACCGAAACCATTCAAAATCTGCCTGGCAAAACCTCACTCAGCAATAGTGCTGCCATTCTGCGTCATCATCAGCATATACAGTCAGACATTGTACGTAGCGGCATCATGCTTTACGGCAGTTCACCTGACTATCCCGCCCATACGATTGATCACTGGAACTTAAAGCCGACCATGAGTCTGCGTAGCGAACTGATCGCGATTCAGCAGGTTCGGGCAGGAGACAGCATTGGTTATGGCTCTACTTTTATAGTTGAGCAAGATATGCAGATTGGAATTGTGGCCTGTGGTTATGCGGATGGTTATCAGCGAATCACACAAACTGGAACACCAGTTTTGGTAGATGGGATTCGAACCCAAACGATCGGTCGTGTCAGTATGGATATGCTGGCGGTTGATCTAGGTTCTGTACCTGATGCGCAGATTGGTAGCGAAGTTGTGCTGTGGGGACAATCCATACACGGCACAGTATTGCCGATTGATGAAGTGGCCGCGGGTTCGGGTACGGTTGGTTATGAGCTGATGTGTGCTATCACCCAACGTGTGCCCATACAGATTGAAAGTTAAAGATTAAACAAATACTAGAAATAAGAGAGGATAAAATTATGACGGAACATGCAGATATTCAGCGTTTGAACAGCAATCAGGTCATGAGTGCTGTCACCATTCACAATAAAACGGTGTATTTATCAGGGCAGGTGCCAGACAGCAGCAGTCTGGATATTCGTGGTCAAACGCGGGAAGTGCTCATGAAGATTGATCAACTCCTTAAACTGGCAGGTACAGACAAAAGCCGTCTGTTATCTGCACAGCTCTTTGTTAAAAACTTGGAAGACTTTCAAACCGTCAATGCACTCTGGATTGAATGGCTCGAGGGATGTGGCACACCAGCACGCGCAACCATTCAGGCGGATCTGGTGAATCCCGCCTGGTTAATTGAAATTGCAGTGATTGCAGCACTCCCTTAAGTTGCTTCAGATTTTTATATCTCCCAACTTGATTTTGTAAGCACATCAGGCCTGATCATTTAATTCATTAAATGAAACTGCATCTGCAGTCAGGATTTCAGGAAGAAATCCGATCAGATAAGCGAGGGTCTGATGTGGAAAAGGAACTGAATATGAATACAGCCTCTTCTAAAAATGATGCATCATCATCTCCCCGTGAATTACAGCGTAAGCTCTCTAACCGACATTTGCAGTTAATTGCCATTGGTGGTGCCATTGGTACAGGCCTGTTTATGGGTTCTGGTAAAACGATTGCACTGGCAGGGCCTTCAATCTTGTTTATCTACATGATTATTGGAGCCATGTTCTTTTTCCTGATGCGTGCATTAGGGGAAATCCTGTTATCTAATCTGCACTATAAATCTTTCATTGATATGGCGCATGACCTGATTGGTCCGGGGGCTGGCTATTATATTGGCTGGTCATACTGGCTGGGCTGGATTCTGGTCGGTATTGCTGACTTAGCGGCAATTATTAATTATCTGAATTTCTGGCTGCCACCCGATATGGCTTTTACACCCATGGGACAGGCCATGATCAGTGCTGGTTGTGTATTGCTGGTACTGGGAATTAACCTGCTGACCGTGAAGCTGTTTGGTGAAATCGAGTTCTGGTTCGCCTTGATTAAAATCTTGGCAATTTTAGGTCTGATTGCGATTGGCGGATATATGATCTTCAGCGACTTTCAGGCACCAGGTGGATCGGCTGCCAGCCTGACCAATGTCTGGGCCTATGATGGTTTGTTCCCTAAGGGCACGATGGGCTTTCTTGCTGGTTTTCAGATTGCGATGTTTGCTTTTGTAGGGGTAGAGCTGCTGGGTACGATGGCGGCTGAAACCAAGGATCCGGAAAAGAACTTGCCTAAAGCAGTGAATGCGATTCCTACACGGATCATCCTGTTCTATGTATTGTCTCTGCTGGTGATTATGTCTGTAACGCCGTGGGTAGAAATTCCTGCTGATCAAAGTCCTTTTGTGACTCTTTTCTTGCATGCGGGTATTCCCGTATCAGCCATTATCATGAATCTGGTGGTGCTGTCTTCTGTAATGTCTTCCATGAACAGTGGCGTGTTCTCTACCAGCCGGATGCTGTTTGGTCTGGCACGTGATGGTCAGGCACCTCAGGCTTTGGCTGAGCTTTCAAGTCGTGCAGTTCCGGCTAAAGGTCTGTTATTTTCCTGTGCTTTTATTATGGCAGGTGCGGCTTTCCAGTATTTTGTGCCGAACACGATGGAAGCCTTTACGCTGGCCAGTTCACTCTGTGTGATTCTGTTTATCAGTATCTGGGGGCTGATTATGGTGTGTTATATCCGTTACCGTAAACAGCAACCTGAAAAACATGCCATTTCGACCTTCAAAATGCCGGGCGGAATCTGGATGTCCTATCTGGTGCTGATCTTCTTGTTCTTTGCCTTGGTTATTTTAAGTCTCGAAGCAGATACCATGAAAGCACTGATGATTAGTCCGCTATGGTTAGTAATTCTGTTCACCACCTATCACACTTTGTATAAACCACGTCTTCGTAAACGTCAGCAACTTCTCTCCGGAGAATAAAGTACAGACATAAAAAATCCCCGATCAATCGGGGATTTTTTAATTTTAGGGAATTTTAGAAAGTAGGTTTTACCACCACTAAAATCACTACTGCAAACAGGATCAAGGTTGGCATTTCATTAAAGAAGCGCCAGAACTTATGAGACTTGTAATGTGCATTTTCCATCAGTTTCTTGCGGTAATAACCACATACCAAATGGTAAATGACCAGCAAGCCGACTAGGCCGACTTTCAGATAGAACCATAAGGCTTCATGGTAATGACGCGTTGCATCACCCCAATCGACCAGAAAGTGTGCTGTAATCAGCGTGGCGACCATGGCTGGCCACATAATCCCACGATACAGCTTGCGTTCCATAATTTCAAAGCGTTGATGACTTACGACATCTTCACTCATGGCATGGTAGACATAAAGCCGTGGCAGATAGAACAAAGCAGCGAACCAGCAAACCACAGCAATAATATGTAATGCTTTTACCCACAAGAAAGCATCAGAAGGAGCATCCATCAAGTCACCCTAAAATGGGCGGCTTAGCCTTCCCATTTTTTGAAAACGAGACAAGCATTTACGCCGCCGAAACCGAAACTGTTACTCATCACAGTATTCAATTTTGCGTCACGTTTTTCAAGTACGATATCAAATGGTTTTGCGCCTTCATCCAGTTCAGTCACGTTGATGTTTGGTGCAATAAAGTCATTTTGCATCATCAGGATAGAGTAGATCGCTTCCTGTACACCTGCAGCACCCAGGCTGTGACCTGTCATAGATTTAGTCGAGCTGAGTGGAGGAACCTGACCTTCACCGAAGGCACGTGCCATGGCTTTAAGTTCAGTAACATCACCTGCTGGAGTAGAAGTACCATGTGTATTCACATAGTCAATTTTATCTACGCCATGCTGTTTCGCTTCTTCTAGAGCCATCAGGATACAACGTGTTGCACCTTCGCCAGATGGAGCAACCATGTCAGCACCATCAGAGTTAGCTGCATAAGCCACAACTTCAGCCAGAATATTCGCACCACGTGCCTGAGCATGTTCCAGTGACTCAAGCACCACAAAACCGCCACCACCAGCAATCACGAAACCGTCACGGTCTGCTGAATATGGACGAGAAGCTGTTTCAGGTGTGTCGTTGTATTTAGAGCACAGTGCACCCATCGCATCAAACAGCAGGCTTTGAGACCAGTGATCTTCTTCACCACCACCGGCAAGCATTAAATCCTGTTTACCCAGTTGGATCAGGTTATAAGCATAACCAATGGCATCGGCAGAAGTTGCACAAGCGCTGGTAATCGAGTGTGCAATCCCTTGTAATTTAAATGCGACACCGACGTTTGCTGTAATGGTATTCGACATGTTACGTGGTACGAAGAATGGACCAACTTTGCGTGCGCCTTTTTCTTCCAGCAATTTTGTCATTTCTACTACAGAAGCTGTCGAGTTGCCACCTGAACCACCCGCAATACCATAACGTGGATTATTCGCCAGATCTTCCTGTTTTAAACCTGCGTGCTCAACGGCAGCCACAGCGGCGTTGTAGGCATACATTGCACAAACGCCCATAAAGCGTTTCAGCTTACGGTCAATACCATCAAAATCCTGTTCAGCAGCAGCGCTAACATGACTCTTGAAATTCAGTTCAGCATAAGTCGGATTAAAACGTGTTCCTGAAATCCCGTTTTGTAAAGAGTGATTCACATCCTCTAATGTATTACCAATGCACGAGTTAATACCCATACCAGTGATGACAACACGTTTCATCTACAGATCCTTATAGTTTATCTCTGGGGCAGCGGGAGATATTTGGCGTTGATAAGACAGCAAAATATAGCGCTAACCTCTATTTCACAATGCAGAACATCATAGCAGAAAGATTTTTGAAATCTTATGGCAAATGTTATGCCGTGTGACAGTAGGTTGAGTTTATAAAGTACTGTGTAGAGCTTTTACTAAATGAAACAGAATAAGGTTGAGATAAATGCTGACTACACCTAGTATTTATACCAAATACAAGCACGTGCATGCTGAGGTAAAAAATGGTAAATGCTAATAATAAACAATCTAATGGTCTGATTTCGAATGCCTTTGGAGTGGCGAAAAAGTTCAGTTCAACAGGTTTGGAACTGTTAAATCATGTTGCACCCGATTCTGTGACTAAAACCTTCAATACCGATCATGCTGTTGATGGCTCGGCAAAAGTCAAAAGCCCTTTTGCTTCAAAAAAATATGAAAATCCCAAGGACATGCTACGCGAACATCTTCCAAATGTTTCCCGTCAGCTGCTGGGCCGTCGTTTTAATACCGTGAATAATGTCGCGCATTTTGTTTCTCCCCAGCTGGCCGACAAAGTATCTGATTACTTTTATAATCACCTGAATCAGTTCAGCAATCAGATGAGTTCGGTTGATGCCATTCTGAATGAAGCAGGGGCGAAGGATCTAGAAGAATTAACTCAGGATACTACGCGTTCTCAACGCATTTCTCAGGCGTTTGCCGAACAAAATAAATGGATGGCGACGGTACAAGGTGCGGTGAGTGGCGTTACTGGCGTATTGGGAACCGCGATTGATATTCCAGCTTCTTTACTGATGGCACTGCGTACCATCTATCAAGTAGGACGTTCTTATGGTTTTGATCTGAGCAAGGAAGACGATCAGGAAATCGTACAGCATATCTTTAGACAGATTGATCTCAGTCTGATTGCCGAAAAACAGGCACTCTTGATGGGGCTTAAAGCGCTGAGCAGTACTTTGAAAACGCATGACCTTTCCCAGTTGCAGACTATGCTTGGATCAAGCAATGATGTGGAAACACTGAAAAAATGGCTCAGCAATCAGGATGGCAGCATGAAGTGGGAATGGATGAACCATTTCCCGAAACTGTCTTTATTAGAACAGTTAACCAAACTGACTCCATTGGCGAGTGCAGGGATTGGCGCAGTCTATAGTCATCGCTTTGTGAATGATGTGAACCAGAAAGCTCAAGAAGTATTTTCTCATGCCCGTCAGTATCTGCAGCAGCATCAGGATCTAGGTTTGTCGCCATATGCTGCCTATGAAAAAGCCGTTAACCTGCTCCAGCAGGCGGCACCGAAGCTGATGGAAAATCTTGATCATTCGGCAGCGGACAAAGATAAGCCAATTCTGGATAAAGAAATCCCAATTGAAGGCAATCAAACCATCAAGCAAGTCAAACTGGTTAAGAAAGATCAGGAAAGCTTGAGCCCGGAAGAAGCTGAAGTGAAAAAAGATGAAAAGGTCAGTGAAGGTCTTGATGAATTGACCGATAAACTGGTTGAACACGCCGATGCTAAACAGGAACAAAAACCGGCTATTCCAAAAGACTCTTTTGATGCAGATGCAGCCCTAGAAGAAGAGCTCGGCTTGCAGGAAAATGACACAGAAATGTTACAGGCTGCAGCTGAAGAAGAGACGGATACAAATAATCCAGAAAACTCCGAGACTGCAGACAAACAAACGCAAGCTGAGGAAACTACGGAAGATGTTACAAAAAATGCTGCCACGAAATCGAAAAAATAAGTGATTTTCGCCATAAAATAAACGCTTAAAGTCGAGATGCGATCGTGTTTTGCCTGACTTCGGCATATTGACCGATTTTGCATCTTGACATACAATTGCATGCCCTCAAAAAGTAGTATTTTTTTGGGGCTTTTTATTAACGGGAGAATTGCCACATGGCAACAACAAATCAGTTGATCCGTAAGGGTCGTACGACTTTAGTTGAAAAATCTAAAGTTCCTGCGTTGAAGGCTTGTCCACAGCGCCGTGGTGTTTGTACACGTGTTTACACAACTACACCTAAAAAACCTAACTCAGCAATGCGTAAAGTTTGCCGTGTTCGCTTAACTTCAGGTTTCGAAGTTTCTAGCTACATCGGTGGTGAAGGCCATAACCTACAAGAGCACAGTGTTGTTCTTATCCGTGGTGGTCGTGTTAAAGACTTACCAGGTGTACGTTACCATACCGTTCGTGGTTCTTTAGACTGTGCTGGTGTTAAAGATCGTAACCAAGCTCGTTCTAAATACGGTACTAAACGTCCTAAGAAATAATCTTTCGAGATTAAGCTCTTAGTTCGCTAGAACTGCAATCCTTTATCGTCTCGCTTGTCTGATTTCTGCATTTAATTTTGTGAAAATTCAAGCGACGTGTAGTAAGGCCAGCGAATGCACACGACACTTTGTGCTACTGCTGGATTAACCTGAAGTGTCATATTTATAGGTAGTTTTAAAATGCCAAGACGTCGCGTAGTCGCTGCTCGTGAAATCCTTCCGGATCCTAAGTTCAGCAGCCAAACAATCGCTAAATTCATGAACCACGTAATGCAAGATGGTAAAAAATCTATTGCTGAAAGTATCGTTTACGGTGCTTTAGACCGCGTTCAAGAAAAATCTAAAGTAGATCCAGTTGAATTTTTCGAGACTACTCTTGAAAAAGTTCGTCCTATGGTCGAAGTAAAAGCACGCCGTGTTGGTGGTGCTACATACCAGGTACCTATGGAAGTGCGCCCATCCCGTCGTACTGCCTTGGCTATGCGTTGGTTAGTAGATGCTGCTGCTAAGCGTTCTGAAAAAACTATGGCTTTACGTCTTGCTGGTGAGTTGCTTGATGCAGCTGAAGGTAAAGGCGCAGCGGTTAAAAAACGTGAAGATGTGCACCGTATGGCTGAAGCCAACAAAGCCTTCTCTCACTACCGTTTCTAAGCGGATAAAACAGGACCTAATCAGGAGGATGATGAATTTAGTTGTCACTAGTTTGTCATCAAAGCGCTTTAAGTTGCTATGCAGCTTAAAGCGTCCTGTTTTAAACAACAAAATTTAGGAATGCTAGAAATCATGGCACGTCAAACCCCAATTTCTCGTTACCGTAACATTGGTATCTCTGCGCACATTGACGCAGGTAAAACAACCACTTCTGAACGTATTTTGTTCTACACAGGTGAGAGCCACAAACTAGGTGAAACTCACGAAGGTTCAGCAACAACTGACTGGATGGAACAAGAGCAAGAACGTGGTATTACCATTACTTCAGCAGCAGTAACATGCTTCTGGAAAGGTATGGCTAACCAGTTCGACCAACACCGTATTAACGTTATTGACACCCCGGGACACGTTGACTTCACGATCGAAGTTGAGCGTTCTATGCGTGTTCTTGACGGTGCATGTATGGTTTACTGTGCTGTAGGTGGTGTACAACCTCAGTCTGAAACTGTATGGCGTCAAGCAAACAAATATAAAGTGCCTCGTATTGCGTTCGTAAACAAAATGGACCGTACTGGCGCGAACTTCTTCCGTGCTGTGGAACAAGTAAAAACACGTCTTGGCGGTAACCCTGTGCCAATCGTGATTCCAGTTGGCGCTGAAGAAAACTTCCAAGGTGTTGTTGACCTAATCGAAATGAAATCGATTATCTGGGACGAAGCGTCTCAAGGTATGAAGTTCGAATATGGTGAAATCCCTGCTGACTTAGTTGAGCTAGCTAACGAATGGCGTACTAACATGATTGAAGCTGCTGCGGAAGCATCAGAAGAACTCATGGACAAGTACCTTGAAGAAGGCGAGTTGACTAAAGAAGAAATCGTTTCTGGTCTGCGTGCACGTACATTGTTGAATGAAATTCAACCAATGCTTTGTGGCTCAGCGTT
Organism: Acinetobacter sp. YH16031; assembly: GCF_013417335.1. Classification (NCBI taxonomy): domain Bacteria; kingdom Pseudomonadati; phylum Pseudomonadota; class Gammaproteobacteria; order Moraxellales; family Moraxellaceae; genus Acinetobacter; species Acinetobacter sp. YH16031. The sequence continues at coordinate 66,991 of NZ_VPED01000003.1, read as the reverse complement.
CAAAAACAAAGGTGTTCAACGTATGTTGGATGCTGTTATTGAGTTCTTGCCAGCGCCAACTGACGTTGAAGCAATTAAAGGTATCTTAGACGACAAAGACGAAACTGAAGGTTCTCGTGAAGCGTCTGACGATGCTCCGTTCTCTGCGCTTGCGTTCAAAATCATGAACGACAAATTCGTAGGTAACTTGACATTCGTACGTGTTTACTCTGGTGTTCTTAAAGCGGGTAGCCCGTGTTATAACCCAGTAAAAATGAAACGTGAACGTGTTGGCCGTATCGTACAGATGCACGCAAATGACCGTCATGACATCGAAGAAATTCGTGCAGGTGACATCGCAGCGTGTGTAGGTCTTAAAGATACAACCACTGGTGATACATTATGTGACGAAAACCACATCATTACACTAGAGCGTATGGAATTCCCAGAGCCAGTAATTGCACTTGCAGTTGAACCTAAAACTAAAGCTGACCAAGAAAAAATGTCAGTTGCTTTAGGCCGCTTGGCGAAAGAAGATCCATCGTTCCGTGTACGTACTGACGAAGAATCTGGTCAAACCATCATTGCTGGTATGGGTGAGCTTCACCTTGACATCATCGTTGACCGTATGAAGCGTGAGTTCAACGTTGAAGCGAACATTGGTAAACCAATGGTTGCTTACCGCGAAACGATCAAGAAATCTGTTGAGCAAGAAGGTAAATTCGTTCGTCAAACTGGTGGTAAAGGTAAATTCGGTCACGTATATGTACGTTTAGAGCCGCTTGACCCTGAAACTGGTAAAGACTACGAGTTCGCTGAAGAAGTTGTTGGTGGTGTAGTACCTAAAGAATTCTTCGGTGCGGTTGACAAAGGTATCCAAGAACGTATGAAGAATGGTGTCCTTGCTGGTTACCCAGTAGTTGGCATCAAAGCGACATTGTTCGACGGTTCTTACCATGACGTCGACTCTGACGAATTATCGTTCAAAATGGCAGGTTCTTATGCCTTCCGTGACGGTTTCATGAAAGCAGATCCTGTTCTTCTTGAACCAATCATGAAAGTTGAAGTAGAAACTCCAGAAGACTACATGGGCGATATCATGGGTGACTTAAACCGTCGTCGTGGTCTTGTTCAAGGTATGGACGATTTACCTGGTGGTACTAAAGCGATTCGTGCAGAAGTTCCACTTTCTGAGATGTTTGGTTACGCAACTCATATGCGTTCTATGTCTCAAGGTCGTGCGACTTACTCTATGGAGTTCGCTAAGTACGCTGAAACTCCACGTAACGTGGCTGAAGGCATTATCGCTAAATTCCAGTCTGGCGGTAAAAAAGGTGACGACGAGTAATCTTTCGATTACTATAAGCCCAAACTAATTCATAGTTAAAAACCAAGCGCTCATGCAGTGATCCTGCATGGGCAGTTCAAAAAGGAAGATCTCATGGCTAAGGCTAAGTTCGAACGTAATAAGCCACACGTTAACGTGGGCACAATCGGTCACGTTGACCATGGTAAAACAACTTTAACAGCTGCGATTGCAACTGTATGTGCTAAAAAATTCGGTGGTGAAGCGAAAGACTACGCTGCAATCGACTCTGCACCAGAAGAAAAAGCACGTGGTATTACAATTAACACTTCTCACGTAGAATACGATTCTCCAACTCGTCACTACGCTCACGTAGACTGCCCGGGCCACGCCGATTATGTTAAAAACATGATTACTGGTGCTGCTCAGATGGATGGTGCGATCCTTGTATGTGCTGCGACTGACGGTCCAATGCCACAAACTCGTGAACACATCCTGCTTTCTCGTCAGGTGGGTGTACCTTACATCGTTGTATTCTTGAACAAATGCGACCTTGTAGACGACGAAGAGCTTCTTGAACTGGTTGAAATGGAAGTTCGTGAACTTCTTTCTACTTACGACTTCCCAGGTGATGATACTCCTGTAATCCGTGGTTCAGCACTTGCTGCACTGAACGGTGAAGCTGGTCAATACGGTGAAGACGCAGTTGTGGCTCTTGTTGAAGCGCTTGACTCTTACATCCCAGAACCAGAACGTGCAATTGACCAAGCATTCTTGATGCCAATCGAAGACGTATTCTCAATTTCTGGTCGTGGTACAGTAGTAACTGGCCGTGTTGAAACTGGTGTCATCAAAGTTGGTGAAGAAGTTGAAATCGTGGGTATCAAAGACACAGTTAAGACTACCGTAACTGGCGTTGAAATGTTCCGTAAACTTCTTGACGAAGGCCGTGCTGGTGAGAACTGTGGTATCTTGCTTCGTGGTACTAAACGTGAAGACGTACAACGTGGTCAAGTACTTGCTAAACCAGGTTCTATCAAACCGCACACTAAATTCGATGCAGAAGTATACGTACTTTCTAAAGACGAAGGCGGTCGTCACACTCCATTCCTTAACGGTTACCGTCCACAGTTCTACTTCCGTACAACTGACGTAACTGGCGCGATTTCTTTGAAAGAAGGCGTTGAAATGGTTATGCCTGGTGACAACGTAGAAATGTCAGTAGAACTAATTCACCCAATCGCAATGGACCCAGGTCTACGTTTTGCGATCCGTGAAGGTGGTCGTACAGTTGGTGCTGGTGTAGTTGCTAAAGTAACTGCATAATCGCTGATTGTGTGAAAAAAGCGTCCCTTTGGGACGCTTTTTTTATATCTGTAAATTCAACCTACTCATTTTCAAGCATATTTAAATTGTCTAACAATATATTTACAAGCTGTCCTTAAGTGATATTTCACTGACCTTATCTGCCCTTATGTGAAAAATTCAACGCAGTAATATAACTATAAGAATTTTAATAATTAGATTTCAGCTCTATATAGAACTGATGGGAGTAAGTGTATGAATGCTCAAGTGAAAATTACCAATCGTGCAAGCGCAAGTTTTCCGGTACGTCGTATGAGTTTTGATTTTGATCAAGTGCCAGAATACTGGATGAATGGTTCAGCAGGACTGACTCACTTTATGACTGCACTCTCTGCATTATTCCCGGCAGGCGAAAAATTCTTTATTGATTCTGTTCGCGCTGTACGTCAGCATCCAGCAATTAAGGACAATGAAGCGCTGCAAAAAGAGATCTCTGCCTTTATAGGTCAGGAAGCTATGCATACCCAGGAACATGTTGGTTTTAATGCTTCAGCGCAACGCCATGGCCATGATGTTGATACGCTAGATCGTTATACTGACCGAGTCATTCAAACTGCACGCAAAATCTTCGCGGCAGTCGGTAAGCCAGTCGGTATTACTCAGGAAATGGTAGACCTCACTGCGACGACTGCACTAGAACATTTTACTGCGACCATTGCATCTCAGTTACTGGCCAATCATCATATTCAGGAACTGATGAAAGATGACACCATGAAAACCATGTGGCTCTGGCATGCCATTGAAGAGAATGAACATAAGGCCGTAGCCTATGATGTATTCGAAGGTGTTTTCGGTAAAGGCTTAAAATCTTATCTGCTGCGTACCACTTCACTGGTTGCAGCGATGGTCACGCTATTCTTTGTACAAAGCTACTTCGTATTGCGTTTATTGAAAGAAGACCGTCAGTTAAGTCTTGGAGCTTTAAAAGAAATCTATACTTATGGTTATAGCCCATCTAAAGGAATTATTACCGGTATGGGTAAAGAAATGCTGATTTACTTTAAACCTGGTTTTCATCCAAATGATCATGACACCCATAGCTTATTACAAAGCTGGAAACAAAAACTGGGCCTTTAATTTAAAACTAGATTAAAAGACTGAAGAGCAACCTAAGTTGCTCTTTTTTTTGCTCGATTTTTTAAATAAAGTTTCTATAATGCGGAGGTTAATTCTAGATAAGATGAACGAAGATGATTCGTTTGATGCAAGCTGCGGATGTACCAGCCGTTGCCAAGATTGAAACCAAAGTACAATCCCATCCCTGGACCTTTAAACAATTTGAAGATGCTGTTACTGCCTATCAAAGCACTGTGATTGAACAGGCGGGGCAAGTCGTAGGGTTCTGCATTTTACAGCCGGTGTTGGATGAAGCCAATTTATTACTGATGGCAATTGATCCTGCGCAACAGGGCAAAGGTTTAGGTTATCAGTTGCTAGATGCCTCAATTGCATTATTGAAAAATAGTCCAGTACAAATCTTTCTGGAAGTACGTGAAAGCAATACTACTGCGATTAAACTGTATGAAAAAACCGGTTTTCATCAGATTGACCTGCGCAAGAACTATTATCCGAATACGAATGGTGCTCGGGAACATGCCATTATCATGGTGAAGTCTTGTACTGATGATTTTGCCAGCCTGTTTAAATAATATTCCAGCTCTTATTTGACGACTAAATTACTTGATGATGGGATTATTCCATCCGCTAGGCAAGGTCGTCATCAAGGAGTTTCCCAGATGTTCAATCTCTACAGGGGTAAGGGTGCGGTTTAATCGGCGCCATTGCCCGTCAATCAATAATTCAAGTGGCAGGTATTGAGACTTGTAGTTCATTTTGGCTGAATGTGGCACCCAGTAGCCCAGATAAACAAACTGTAAGCCAAGTTTTTGAGTGTGCTCAATCTGTTTCAGAATCGCAAAGGCACCAAGGGAACGGCGGTTCTCATCAGGATCAAAGAAAGTATACACCGCTGAAACGCCATCATCGAGCAGGTCACAAGTCGATACACTGATCAGACGATCATCTTTCCATAATTCCAGAAAGAAACTATCGGTACAGCTTTGCAGTAAAAACTTTTCAAACTGGTCACGGCTAGGTGGATACATGTCGCCATCTGCATGGCGTTCATTAATATAACGTTCATAGAGGGCGTAATGTATATCTGTGGCCTGTTCAGGATGGGTAATTTTAACTGTCAAATCCTGATTACGTTTCCAGGCTTTTTTCTGCGAGCTGTTCATTTGGAATTCATGAACAGGAATACGTGAAGATAAACATTGACGGCACAGGTGGCATTCAGGCCGATAGACAAAATCACCACTACGACGGAAACCGGTACGAGAAAGCTCGGACAGCGTCACTACATCAATACGGTGCGCTGGATCAAGAAAAACCATGCGCGCGGACTTGTTGGGCAGATAGCTACAGTCATGCGGCGGCGTAATATAATACTGTAAATCGTTCAGTAGGGACTGTGGTTGATAAGAGTTCATAACAAGTGCCCTCTGTTATTTTCATTCACTTAATCGCGCAGACTGCGCTATTGTTTTACTTGAAAATACACCGTCTTGATACTTTTTCCAATTGATCGCAGGCTGTTTTATCACATCTTGTAACGATTTAAGATATGTGTGGCGAGAAATTGTACAGGCACCTAGACTCATCAAGTGATCATTCACCAATTGACAGTCAATCCAGGGCAGCTGATTTTCTCTGCCAATCAGCATCAGGGTATAGAAAGCCATTTTAGAAACATCGGTCTGGGTGCTAAACATGGATTCACCGAAACAGCCCTTGCCGATAGTCACCCCATAGAGTCCACCTACTAGGCGATCTTCATCCCAAACCTCAATACTATAGCCATAGCCTGCATCGAACAAATCGCAATAACCTTGAATGATCTCTTCACTAATCCAGGTCTCATCTGCATAAGCGCGAGGCAATGAGCAGGAACGGATGACTCTTTCAAAAGCATGATTCACCGTAATTTTATAATCCTGTTTTTTCATGCTTCGAAGCAGGGATTTACTTGGATGATAATCTTCTGGCCGAATAATACAGCGTGGTTCCGGACTCCACCAGCAGATCGGATCACCTTCAGAAAACCAGGGGAAGAGACCATGGGTATAGGCCTCATACAAAGTAGAAGGGGAGAGGTCTGCACCGATACAAATCAGGCCTTCACCCTCAAAATCTGCTTCTTCAGGATTGGGGAAAATGTACTGTGAAGGAGGAAGAAGATGCATGCAGAACCCTGATCTTGAAATAGACTGTTTTTATCATACATAAAAAAACCGCCCATGATGGACGGTCTTTTTATTTTCGCTGCTTAGTCTAATTTACCCATTGCATCGAGATATTTTTCTGCATCCAGTGCCGCCATACAGCCTGAACCTGCAGAAGTAATCGCCTGACGGTAGATACTGTCTGCGATATCGCCTGCAGCGAATACACCCGGGATAGAGGTTTGGGTGGCATTCCCTGCGGTACCGCTTTGTACCTGAATATAACCATCACGCAGTTCTAGCTGGCCTTCGAACATAGTGCTATTTGGTTTATGACCAATAGCAACAAATAGACCTGATACTTCAACGTCCTGAGTTGAATCATCTTGAGTTGATTTTAAACGTACCGCAGTGACGCCAGTGGTATCACCCAACACTTCTTCTACCTGATGATTCCAGATAATGCTGATTTTGCCTTCTTTTTCTTTTTCAAAAAGATGGTCTTGCAGGATTTTTTCAGAACGCAACGTATCACGACGATGAACTAGGGTCACATGAGAAGCGATGTTAGAGAGATATAACGCTTCTTCAACAGCGGTATTACCACCGCCCACAACCATCACTTTTTGTTCTTTATAGAAGAAACCGTCACAGGTTGCACAAGCGCTCACGCCTTGACCCATAAATGCAGCTTCTGATTCCAGACCCAGGTATTGCGCAGTTGCACCAGTACAAATGATCAGGGCATCACAAGTGAACTCTTCCATATCGCCTTTCAGGACGAATGGACGAACGTTAAGGTCAACTTCATTGATATGATCATAAACAATTTCAGTACCAAAACGTTCTGCATGAGCCTGCATACGTTCCATTAAAGCTGGACCAGTCAGACCTTCAGGATCGCCAGGCCAGTTATCTACTTCAGTCGTTGTGGTTAATTGACCACCCAGTTGCAGACCTGCAATCAGGGTCGGTTTTAAGTTTGCACGCGCTGCATAGACTGCTGCGCTATAGCCAGCAGGGCCAGAACCTAAAATAATCAGTCGTGAGTGACGTGCGCTCATTCGCTGTATCCTTTTTTATTTAGAAATTTATTGAATTATACGTGAAACTGTATAACAGTGGTGTGAGATTAAAGTCGATATTATTGATCATCGAAATCGATTTGGGCTATATAGAAGAAGTACACAATAATGCATCTTTTTTGATGCAACAGGTGCATAATATGCATTTTATTGCGACGCTTTTTTTGAAGCATACCAGCAAAAGAATATTCATGAAGAATTGGTTACAGGACAGTATATGACAGCGGTGTCGAGTGCCTATGCACAGCGCTTAGTAATGACATTATTTTTAGTCTCATTTGGGATTTATCTGTTTCTTGCAACAGTGACCTATACACCATTTGATCCGGGGTGGATGCATATCTCTAGTGATACGCAGACAGTTTCAAATGCCAGTGGGGTTGCAGGGGCCTGGATTTCAGACCTGTTATTTGGCTTTCTCGGCTGGGCAAGCCTGCTGATCCCTGTGTATCTGTTTATGGAAGCAATCCAGGTCTGGTGGCCGCGCAGCTTCCTGAACCGTCCATTCCGCTATGCTGCCCAATTCTTCCTGTTATTGACTACATCGGCGTTGCTGTTCCTGTTCTGGCAAGTTCCAGCCGATACGCTGGATAATTCTTCAGGTGGCATTATTGGCTATGAGCTGGGTCAAAGCCTTGAACAATTACTAACTGTCTATGGCGCAGCTTTTTTCTTGCTGGTGCTTTGGGTAGTTCTGTTTACCTTGGCATTTGGTGTGAAATGGAACAAGACCTGGAGCAGTCTCAAGGCAACGCCTGCTTATCTGCAAGATCTGTTCTATCGTAATGTACCAGAAGGTATGTCTGATTTTGACCGTACCGCACCTGTAATTAAAAAAGAAGCGGTAAAAGCAGCTGCCAAAAAAGTGACAGTACCAGTCACTGCCGCACCTGAGCATGATCTGGTAGAAGTCGACCCTGTAGTTCGTGATCATGTCGCTGAACGCCTGTTTGAGGATTTTGCAGATAAAGAATCGCACCAGCCTCACCACTATGAAGAAGATATTTCTGAACCTGTACAGACATCAGCTTCAGAACCTGTTCAGGAACAAGCACCGCAAACAGTAGAGCCGGATCGTGTGGTGGCAACAGGGGAGGTGTGGCGTGCGTTACATTCCAATGAAGACCAGCGTCACAAGCAGGATATCGATGCTTTGCTTAAAGCTGCAGAAGAAGAGCAAGCTGATTTTTCTCCTGATGCATTTGCAGCTGCGTCAACGAATCACAATGCTCATGAAGTGACATCATCATCTACCGCCAAGAATAATCTGGACTGGGATGATGATGAAATTTTTGATGAGTTATTGGCCGCAGTCCCGCAAGGTAAAACCGCAACGGATGTGCATAGCCCGTTCAATTCAGCAGCAGCTGAAAAATCCCTCAGAATTGTAGAAGATGCTGGAACAATCAGCTCAATTGCGGCTGCTCCACTTATGGCTGCACATGCGATTAAAAATACCAGCCTGGAAGCGGACTTTGAGGATCTGGACGATTTACTGGTTGAAGCTGATGAACCAAAACCTGCACCTGTACGTGCATCAAGTTATGCCCAATCTTCTGCTTTTGTTCAGGCACCGATTCAGCGTGTAGAGACAGCAGCTCAAACCGCAGCGACCAATGCAGCAGTTCGGGAAGCATTGTCCAAAGAAGAATTTATTGAAGCTTGGCATGAAACTGCCGGTAAGCCTCAGGATGAAGACGAGTTTGACTTCGATGCGCCACTGACCGATGCCGCTGGTCGTCCAATGTCACGTGCCATGCAGGTCGCTGAGCGCCGTAAAGACCTGTCACCATTGCCGGGTCTGGAATTGCTGGATAAAGTCGATCCGAACAAAAAAGTGAATTTCACTGAAGAGCAATTATCCCGTTTATCAGAACTTCTGGAAATCAAGCTTCAGGAATTTAACGTTAAAGCCAAAGTGGTCGAGGCTCAGCCAGGCCCAGTCGTGACCCGTTTTGAACTGGACCTTGCGCCTGGTGTGAAAGCTTCCAAAGTCACTAATATTTCACGTGACTTGGCTCGTTCGATGTCAATGGCTTCAGTACGTGTAGTCGAAGTTATTCCAGGTAAGCCTTATATCGGTATTGAAGTCCCGAACAGTAGCCGTGAAATGGTGCGTTTGATTGAACTGGTACAAATTCCAAAATTCAACGATCCTGATGGCATTTTGTCGATGGCCATGGGTAAGGATATTTCAGGCAATCCGGTGATTACTGAACTGGGTAAAGCACCGCATATGCTGGTAGCAGGGACTACAGGTTCTGGTAAGTCGGTAGCGGTTAACTCGATGATTCTATCGATGCTATTGAAGTACACACCAGACCAGTTACGCCTGATCCTGATCGATCCGAAACAGCTTGAATTGGCCAACTATAACGATATTCCACACCTGTTAACCCCAGTTGTGACCGATATGAAAGATGCAGTCAGTGCCTTGAACTGGTGTGTGAATGAAATGGAACGTCGTTACAAACTGATGTCTTTCCTGAAAATTCGTAAGCTCAGCGACTATAACCGTAAGGTAGAAGAGGCGCTTGCCAATGGTGAAGAGCTATTTGATCCAACCTGGAAAGCGAGTGAATCAGTCGCAGGGGAACGTGCACCGCGCTTAACGCCATTGCCATCGATTGTGATTGTTGCCGATGAGTTCGCAGATATGATCATGCAGGTTGGTAAAAAAGCCGAAGAAATGATTACCCGTCTGGCACAGAAATCCCGTGCTGCTGGTATTCACCTGTTACTGGCAACTCAGCGTCCCTCAGTAGATGTGATCACTGGTCTGATCAAGGCGAATATTCCGACACGTGTCGCACTTCGTGTGAACTCGAAAATCGACTCACGTACCATTCTCGATGCAGGTGGTGCAGAAGATCTGCTCGGTCATGGTGATATGCTGTTCCTTGGCCCGGGTAAAATTGAGCCGGAGCGCGTACACGGTGCCTTTATTGCCGATGATGAAGTGAACCGGATCTGTGATGCATGGCGTGAACGTGGGGCGCCTAACTATGTGGATGAGATCCTGACTCCATTTGATGAAGAACCGTCTAGTCGTGGTTTTGAAGATGGTGGAGATGGTGGATCTGATCGAGATGCGCTGTATGATCAGTGTGTGGCTTTTGTTTTGGAAACCCGCAAAGCATCAACTTCATCTTTGCAGCGTAAATTCAGTCTGGGTTATAACCGTGCTGCACGGATCATTGACCAGATGGAAGAAAATGGCATTGTCAGCTCAATGGGTGCCAATGGTAAGCGTGAGATTCTGGTTTAAATCCAGAATCTCTAGCGATTAAAAAAAGCCTGCTTTAAGCAGGCTTTTTTATGCATTTTGACTTATGCAAATTTTTCTAATACTGCCAAGAACTCGGCACTTTGACGCGGATAAGTGGCAATCACGTCATGAATGCGCTGTCCTTCCGGATTGGTGGCGTTAAGATCGCGACCGTCTGCGACAAATTTGGTTAGCAGGCGCTCATAGTCAAAAGGACGCATATGCTTAAATGCATGATAAAGCACATGGAAATCTGCATTGACGCCTGCAGGAGGAAGCTGATTCAGGTAGGCATATACACGCTCATCTGACCATTCTTCGTTAAAGGTCGCTGGTTGAGATAATGCCATCGCAATCTCCTTGATGTAATTCTTCGGCATGAAAAAAGGCAAAATATGAGTTCGCAAGAGGCAAAGTCTTATCATGCACTTTGCCCATTCGAAGTATCACTTCACGTTTTGAGACTAGGTAAAATAGTAATTACTATCAAGTCAACGCGAAGCCAAACTTCTTGTCTTGCGTCTCAACAAAGCGGCGCTTTGTTGAGGCTCATATTTTGCCTTGAATCAATTTACTTGACTAATCAAAATTCAGATTATCGCTCTTCAGGTAAATTGATATTCATTTCAAGCATTTCAATATTTGCTTCAGAACGTACCTGCATCTGAATGTGCTGTTCATCAACTCCGCGGACGTAGCGATTGACCACTTGCATGATTTCTGTCTTCATCTGGTCAATTTTATCCTGACTCAAACGGCGCCCTAAACCCTGTTCAGAAGCAACAATGACTTTCAAACGGTCTTTTGCGGTTTGTGCGCTTGATGGTTTATCCTCGCTACTAAAAAGTTTACTCCAGAATCCAGCCATGTTTACGCTCCAAATAATCGTGCTAACCAGCCCTTAGGTTTTACTTCGATATGACGGTAAGGACGCTCTTCACCTAGGAAACGTGCTACAAGGTCATCATAAGCCTGACCTGCGGCAGATTCGGTAAAGTGAATCACTGGTTTACCTTCATTCGATGCCTGTAGAACGCTTGGACACTCAGGAATAACACCTAAGGTTGGAACACGTAAAATATCTTTAGAAATATCGTCAATCGTTAACATTTCCTGTTTATCGGCACGTTCCGGATTGAAACGGGTAATACACAGGTGTTTACGGATGCGACCTTCGTTTTGTTCTACTTTTTTAGTTTTACTGTCTAGCATGCCAATGATGCGGTCAGAGTCACGTACTGAAGAAATTTCAGGGTTAGTCACAATGATGGCTTCATCTGCATGGTACATGGCTAAAATGGCACCACGTTCAATACCTGCAGGTGAGTCACAGATGATATAATCAAATTCTTGTGAAAGCTCATCCATTACACGTTCTACGCCTTCATCAGTTAAAGCATCTTTATCACGTGTTTGTGAAGCAGGTAAAATATATAAATTTTCAATATCTTTATCGCGAATCAGTGCTTGTTGTAATCGTGCTTCGTTATTGAGAACATTTACAAAATCATATACTACACGGCGTTCACAGCCCATAATCAAATCAAGGTTACGCAAGCCTACATCAAAATCAATTACCACAGTTTTGTGGCCACGTAGGGCTAAACCTGTTGCAAAAGATGCACTTGTTGTAGTCTTACCTACGCCACCTTTGCCTGATGTTACGACAACAATTTTCGCCACCGAATCCACTCCTGTTATGGTTCAAATCCCCTATAAAATGGGGTTTTTGGTGTTTATTTATACATTAAAATTGTAGAGCTTCAAATACAAGCTCTTGTTGATCATTCAAGTAAATATGCACGGGTTTTTTCACAACATTCGGTGGAATGTCGTCGGCCACACAGTAAGTACCTGCAATAGAAATCAGTTCGGCCTCCAGCGCATGGCAGAAAATACGCGCTGCAGTATTGCCACCCGCACCTGCAATCACACGGCCACGCGCGCTGCCATAAATATGGATATTGCCTGAAGCAATCACTTCTGAACCACTGTTTATTCCGGCCGTAATAATAATGTCACCCTGATTCTGCACAATGCATTGGCCGGTGCGCAGAATTTCATCATGATAAGAGGTCACATGCGCAACAATCGGTGCAGCATCAGCTTTTTCATCATCAGCAGTAGATTCAGGTTTGACTTCTACGACCTGTTCTTTGGTTGCTTTAATTTCCTGCAACTGACGGTCAGGTGGCAGAACAGGGAACTGAATCGCACGAGCCTGATCCCCCAGAATCCCTTCAGTTACCGCCATAGGCTGAACTTCGAGATCAATCAGTAACTGGATCAGGGCAATCAGTTCCTGGTCGACTGAACTTTCAATCACCGCCAATGTGCCTGGCGGAAAAGCCGCTTGTAATTTTGGTTTCAGTTGCTGGCGGATTGCATCATGATCATTGGTATCGAGGCTAATGCGTAGCGCATTGACCATTCTGCCTTTTATCCGTATGTCAGCCATAATTTTTCCTTAATACTTCTGACTTGCTGTTTTATGTCGAAGCGATGTTGTAAATAGTGCAAATCCTAGAACAAATTTCGTTAATTCTCTAGCGATCCAAGTTATTTTTTTATACGAATAGAATCCACTTATCTTAGCCGATTCCACAAATGAAAACTTATCTATCGATTGAGCCCTGATTTTGTTCGTGTTCTTCTAAAATCTGTTGCCACTGTTTTACTTTGACCTGTTTTTGAATGGCTTCAAGTGTCTCAAAAACAGCCGATTCGACCAATTTATCAATATGTGGATTATGTTCAATCTGAATCTGGCTAATCTTATCTGAAATCATGGCAAAAGTCGGGTTTTCTTGTGATCCGTTATGTGTAAAAGGATCGATCAGACCTTGGGTGATATTTTCTCCCAGACGTTGACCAATACTCTGGATCTGACGTTCCAGCCGCCCGCCTACAATGGGAATCAGACGCAGAAGCTGGGTGAGTTCAGGTGTATCTTCAATGGCCTGATTGACGACTTGCCCGACATTTTTTGAAATCATGAAGCGCTGTGCCTGTAATTCCTTGCCCAAAGACTCTTGCAAGATATCTGCCAAAGCAACAGCCAGTAATTTACGGTGATGTTCCACCAAATCATCAATTAATTGTTTATGTGATGTGCTGGTGCTGAGTTCACGTTTAATGCCATCCAGTACCGTCAATACTACACGGCTCGAAAGTTCTTCCATCAGCAGGTTATAGTAGAAATTGCCCCGTCTATACCAGCTTGCCGGTATGACTTTGTATCCATGGCTATGCAGGTTGTAGCCAATCGCGACTGCACGTAACAAACGCAGAAAACGTAGCTGTGGGATGATGGATAAAATTTCATACCAGTGCACAAAGGGAAAGAACCACCAGCGGGCATGGTGGCGCATAACAATGGCAATGAACCAGCGAACGATGAGTTCAATAATCAGGAAGGTGGTAAACCATCCCTCGGTAATCATTACCCAGGGACGTAATTCACTTTTATAAAACTGTAAGACATCAGGCAGACGAATAAAGTCAAACAACCAGTGCCCAAAATCGCTCATCAGAATAGCATTGGCACAGAGACAGAACAAATTGATGATGATGACAACCATCATGAAAATGTCGTAAATCAGTGCAATTTTCCAGCCCCAAGTACCTTTGCGAATAAACTTAAATGAGCTGGACACGAGGTCCGGGTTGTCGTTCTTCATAGTCTCTCTGGCAAATGTCAGGCAGAAGCAGAAATCAGATTCTGCTGCATTTGCTCAATTAATTGGTCTTTTTCAGTCCAGATCTGGTCTACCCATTGCTGGAAACGTGCACGGTAATCTGCATCATCTTCATAATTGCCGCCGAGTACCCAATCCGGAATGTCAATTTTTCTTAAGTTCACGGCAATACGCGGAACTTCGCCTAACCAGAATTCCCCATAACCTGGCACACCGTCAGGATAAACAATAGTCATATCCACCAGTGCATCAATTTTGTCTCCCAGAATATTCAGTGCCAGCGCGAGACCGCCCGCCTTAGGCTTCAACAAATGCTTATAAGGCGATTTTTGCTGTTCATGCTTTTCTGGGGTAAAGCGTGTGCCTTCCAGATAATTCAGCAAGGTAAATGGCTGGCTAACCAGTTGTTCACATGCCTTACGTGCTTCTTCCATATCCCGATATTTCAGGGAAGGGTTTTTGGCAATCTGTTCCTTGCTATGCCGTTTCATCATCGGGAAGCCCAGAATTTTAAAGGCTTGACCTACAAATGGAATAAAAATTAGTTCCCATTTTGTAAAAAAGCGGGTGAGAGGCATACGCGTTAAACCGAAATACTGGTTTACCGTGGTATCCACCCAGCTCTGATGATTACAGGTCATTAAATAACGCCCCTGCATGTTCAGATCCAGAGATTCGTCAATACTGATTTGCCATTTGGTATTTTTCAGGACATTGTCAATCAGCCAGTTATTTACGCCCAACCAGCTATTGGTAATCTTGATATTGGTTTCATCAATCTTAGAAGATTTCTTAAAAAGTTTGGTCAGCCCCAAAGCCAGTACGGGTGGTCCATGAAAAAAAGTACTGCCAGTCATGACAGATGTCACCGTGAGGCCACGGGTAAGTTTTTTTAAAGTCGTTTGTTGCTTGCTTTTAGATGACATATAAAAACAGTTCCAGAGAATAATCGTCTAAATTTCATCACATTTTGAACAATATAGAGGGAGTTGAGCGAATAGAAAAGTCCGATCGTTAAACTATGAAGAAACTATGATGAAATTCAGGAAATTGGTTACACATAAACATTACAAAATATTACTAAAAGATTTATTATTAACAAAAATTCAATGGTTATCCCATTATTTTTAAATCATTATCTGACCTAAGATACAAATTACACTACAAAGGAGGCATGCAATGCGTGCACTATTAATTTCAGCAGCTGTAGCAGGGGCAGTAGCACTTACAGGTTGTCAAACTACTGGCAATAACCTGGGTGGTGTTGAGTACGACAAAACAGCTTTGGGTACAGTAATTGGTGCTGCTGCAGGTTATGGTATTTCTAAAAGTAATGCCAATACTAGCCGTCAAAACAACCGTGCAGCTGCAATTGGTGCAGTACTTGGTGGTGCAGCGGGTGTTTACCTTGACAATAAAGAGAAAAAATTACGTCAGGCTACTGCGGGTACAGGCGTAGACGTTAACCGTAATCCAGATGGTTCAATCAACCTGGTAATGCCTGGTGCGATTACATTTGACACTAACAAGTCAAACATCAAACCAAACTTCTATGCAACATTGAATAAAGTTGCCCAAGTTCTGACTGAAGACAGCCAAAGCGGTATCTTGGTAACTGGTTATACAGACAGCACTGGTAATGACTCAATCAACATTCCATTGTCTCAAGCACGTGCACAATCTGTTGCGAACTACCTTGCTGGTCAAGGCGTAGCACGTACTCGTATTAATGCACAAGGTCTTGGTTCAGCGAACCCGATCGCAGACAACTCAACTGCGGCTGGTAAAGAACAAAACCGTCGTGTTGAAATTGCAGTATATGCCGTTCAGTAATCACTGATTTTGCAGAAAAACCACCTTCGGGTGGTTTTTTTATGTCTGAAAGATGACGCAGGAAAATGAATTTTCAATTAGGCATCTGGGCATGAGATGACTATAATCGGAGCCGAATCTAGAAGAGGAAGCCATATGTCACTCGCCAGTCAGTTAAATGACAAGCAACTTGAAGCCATGAAATATACTCAAGGACCCTTGTTAGTACTTGCCGGAGCGGGTTCAGGCAAGACCTCGGTAATTACAAGAAAAATCGCGTATTTGGTCAAGCATTGCGGGATTCCGGCCCACCGGATCACGGCAATGACCTTTACCAACAAGGCGGCACGTGAGATGAAAGAGCGTGTCACCAAATTGCTGACCCGAGAAGAAGCCAAAGGCCTTTCAGTTTCAACCTTCCATACTTTTGGTCTGAACCTGCTGCGTTTAGAGCTCAAACACACACCGCTAAAAAATAATTTCTCGATTCTGGATGCCGATGACTGTAAGCGGATTCTGATGGATCTGATGCATCGCGATAATCTTTCAGGTGCAGAAAGCAAAGAATTGATCGCCAAAGCCATGAAGATGATTTCGGACTGGAAAAACGACCTGATTCCGCCAGAGCAGGCACATACCACCTGTGAAACCCCGGAAGACGTTCAGTTCGCGCATTTATACCAGCTCTATGAGCGAAATCTGCGTGCCTACAACGCTGTCGACTTTGATGATCTAATTGTCATGCCAACGCGTCTGTTACAGGAAAATGCTGAAGTCCGGGATAAGTGGCAGAACCGCGTGCGTTATTTGCTGGTCGATGAATATCAGGATACCAATACGGCACAGTATATTCTGGTGAAATTACTGGTCGGGGTCATGGGCCAGTTCACTGCGGTAGGGGATGATGATCAGTCGATTTATGCCTGGCGTGGTGCCAAGCCAGAAAATATGGCACTGTTACAACAGGATTTCCCGAATCTGAAAGTGATCAAGCTGGAACAGAACTATCGTTCCACTAGCCGTATTCTGAAAGCTGCCAATACCGTGATTGGCAACAACCCGCATATCTTTGATAAAAAGCTCTGGTCAGATAAAGGTCACGGTGAAGTGATTCGGGTCATCACTTGTCGTAATGATGATGATGAAGCAGAACGCGTAGTGAAAGACCTGATCACGCATAAGCTGATGAATGGTAAAAACTGGAAAGATTATGCGATTCTGTATCGTGGTAATTTCCAGGCCCGTATTCTGGAAACCCAGCTGCGCCAGATGCAGATTCCTTACAAGCTCTCTGGCGGTCAGTCTTTCTTTGCGCGTGCAGAGATTAAGGACATTATGAGTTACCTGCGTCTGATCATTAACCCGGAAGATGACAGCGCTTTCCTGCGGATTATTAACACACCGAAACGTGCCATTGGCCCGGTGACGCTGGAAAAACTCGGTCTGTTTGCCCAGGAAAATAATCTGTCTCTACTGTCAGCAGCAGGTGATCAACGTCTGACCATGGTCATTCCAAAGAAAGCAACGACACAACTGGCAGAATTCTCAGATTTCATCAATAACTTTACCCGTAACTTGCTGGAAGATGATGAGCCCGTACCGATTATCCGCCAGATGATGGTGGAAGCCGGCTATATTGACTATATCAAGGAATCCGCAGCGACACCGGCACAGGAAAAAACCAAACTCGATAATATTGAAGTGCTCTATAGCAGTATTCAGAGCCTGATTAATCGTGCAGAAGATGTTGATGAGAAAAATATCGAAAGTGTTATTCGTAAGATGGTGCTTCTCGATATGCTGGAACAGCAGCAGGAAGAGGAAGATACCGATAAGGTAAACTTGCTGACTTTGCATGCATCCAAGGGTCTGGAATTTCCTTATGTCTACTTAATTGGACTGGAAGAAGAAATTCTGCCGCATAAAAACTCGATTGCTGCGGAAACAGTCGAGGAAGAACGGCGTTTAATGTACGTGGGGATTACCCGTGCGCGTCAGGGCTTGACTATTACCTTGGCTGAGCAACGTAAGGCGGGGGGACAGATGAAACAGATGACCCCAAGCCGCTTCCTGGATGAGCTGCCAGAAGATGAACTGGAGTGGTTAGGCCGCAAGAAAAAACTTGCAGGCAATATTGATCCAAAACAGCAGGCTCAGCATTATCTGGATAATTTACGTGCCTTGATTAAACGGTAAAAGTAACAGAACACTACGATTTTGATTCTTTAAATTTTTTGATATTAAACAACAGGAATAAATACATGAAAGTTCAAGTGAAAGTCCTTGATTCACGTCTGGGTCAGGAATGGCCATTGCCCACTTATGCCACAACTGGCTCAGCAGGACTCGATCTTCGTGCATGTGTCAACGAAACGACTGTGATTGAACCAGGTCAAACAGTTTTGGTGAAAACTGGTTTGGCAATTTATATTGAAGATCCAGCATTTGCTGGCTTGATCTTGCCACGTTCTGGTTTAGGTCATAAACACGGCATCGTATTAGGTAACCTGGTTGGCTTGATCGATTCAGATTACCAAGGCGAGCTGATGGTTTCTGTATGGAACCGCAGTCAGACGGCATTTAGCCTGGAACCTGGTGAGCGTTTGGCTCAGTATGTATTAGTGCCAGTGGTACAGGCCGAGTTTGATCTGGTGAATGAGTTTGAAGCAACCGAGCGTGGCGCGGGCGGTTTCGGTCATACTGGTAAAAACTAAAATTAAAGGATGACTTAACTTGGATGTTCTGGGTTAAGTCATCTTTTTTGTAGTTTTAATCATAAAAATAATAAAAAAATGACAGAGCTATTTAATAAACTTTATTCTTGAATTTTATTTTAATGAAAAATATTTAAATAAATTTTAGGATCATTTAAGTAGAAAAATAAAATCATTTAAAATTTAAGAAAATAGGTGATAAATAATAAAAGAAGTCATTTTTAGTTGGGTTTATTTATTTGACTAGTTATACAAATTAAATACATAAAAGATTAATAATTATACTTTTATAATTGATTGTCACATTCAATTCATATAAAAATACAGAGTCTTAAAACTAAAACAAATGTTTAAAGTCATGATGATTGCTTAATCATTATTTTATCTCCTTATATTCAATAGTGAAAAGAACAGTTTATGGGATCCATGAATCAACCCTTTCCGGCTCACATTTTTCGTGCCTACGATATCCGGGGTAAAGTCAGTTTACTCAGTACAGGTGTGATTGATGCTATTGCGCATGGTCTGGCTCAGCAATATCAAGCTGCGGGACAGACTCGGGTTGCGATTGGCTATGATGCCCGAATCAGCAGTCCGGCTTTTGCTGAAACCATTCGCCGTATTTTTCAGGACTATGCTATTGAAGCCGTCATTATCGGCTGTTGTTCCAGTCCGATGCTGTACTACACAGCGCGTCAGTTTGATGGCAATGGTGTGATGGTAACGGCCAGCCATAATCCTAAAGAAGATAATGGAATTAAATGGATTATTGCAGGGGAGCCGCCTTGTCCCGAGATGATTCAGCAGGTCGCACAAAAAGCAAAACTTCATGTGAATAGTTCTTTATCGTGCCTGAATGATTTGCCTCACCAAATTATTCCCGAATTTTGTCTGCAATATCAGCAGGAAATGCTTGAAGATATTCAGCTGAAGCGTCCTTTTAAAGTGGTGCTGGATGGTCTGAACGGTTCGGCAGGACGCTGCGCCAACTTGGTACTGCAAAAACTAGGTTGTGAAGTTACCGCCTTACGTTGTGAAGCCAATGGGCATTTTCCGGATCATGCGCCTGATCCTTCTCAGGAAGCACATTTACAAACCTTGCGTCAGGTTATCATGCAACAGCAGGCGGATCTGGGTATTGCCCTAGATGGTGATGGGGACCGGTTGGTATTGGTGGATGAGCAGGGTGTCATTATTAGTGCTGATCAGCTTCTCTGTTTATTCGCAGAAATTTGTATGACTGGCACAGAAGCATGTCAGTTTGTTTATGATGTTAAATGTTCAACCCTGATTCGCGATACAGTTCAACGCCTAGGCGGAAAACCGGTGATGATTCGTACTGGCAGCTCATTCCTGCGAAAATACCTGGCACAGTCTCAGCATCAGGCCATTTTTGGTGGTGAATATGCCGGGCATTATGTTTTTAATGACGGACGTGGCTGGGGCTATGATGACGGTCTTTATGCAGCGCTTCGGGTCATGGAATATCTGGATCAGAAAAGTATGACTTTAAGTAAGGCCTTGCGCGCTTATCCAAAACGTCATGGGACTGAAGACTTATATATTTCCACTCATCAGGTGCAGCCTGTTGAGCTTTTAAACTTTGTTGAGCAGCAATCTACGCAATTAAATGCACAAATCAGTAAAATTGACGGGATACGTCTTGATTTTGATGATGGTTTTGGCATCATTCGAGCATCCAATACGGGTGAATATTTCACGGTGCGCTTTGATGCCAATGATGCACAAGGCCTGAATGAAATTCGACATCTGTTTGTATCCATGTTGCGTGACCGTTATCCACAGATCGCTCAAGACATTTTAGATGCTCAATAAGGAGAGGCGAATGCCAAATCAGCATACAGGCATCGACAAAGCACAAATTTTGACTGAAGCTTTGCCGTATATCCAACGCTTTGCGGGTAAAACCCTGGTGGTAAAATACGGTGGCAACGCGATGACGGATCCTGAGCTAGAAAGCTCTTTTGCACGTGACATCGTTTTATTAAAAACAGTCGGTTTAAATCCGATTGTGGTACACGGCGGTGGTCCACAAGTCGATTCTATGCTGAAACAGCTAGGTCGTGAATCTGACCGTATTGATGGTATGCGCGTGACAGATCCGGCAACCATGGAAGTGGTCGAGATGGTTCTGGGCGGTAGCGTAAACAAATCAATTGTGAACCTGATCAACAAACATGGTGGCCGTGCAATTGGTCTAACCGGTAAAGATGGCAACTTGCTGCGTGCCAAAAAGCTATTAATGGAAAAGACGGCTGAAGACGGTTCAATCCAAAAAGTGGACCTGGGTATGGTGGGTGAAGTCGTTGGCGTGAAAACTGACGTACTGGAAATGTTTACCAACAGTGACTTCATTCCGGTGATTGCGCCGCTCGGTGTCGATGAAGAAGGCAACACCTATAATATCAATGCGGATCTGGTTGCGGGTAAAGTGGCCGAAGCCTTAGGGGCAGAAAAGCTGATTTTGCTGACCAATATTACCGGTGTGCTGGACGAAAATAAAAATCTGCTGACCGGTTTAACGACTCAGGAAGTTGATCGTCTGATCGAAACAGGTGTGATCTATGGCGGCATGATTCCTAAAGTCGGCTGTGCGCTTGATGCAGTAAAAGGCGGCGTGATCAGTGCACATATCGTGGATGGTCGTGTACCACATGCGAGCCTGTTAGAAATCTTTACTGATCATGGTGTGGGAACTTTAATTACTAACCGTTCTAATCCACATCGTCCATAAAGATAAATTGAATATCAAAGAGTCTCACTTGAGGCTCTTTTTTATTTCTTTTATTTTAAGATTTTGATTACTAGAAATATGAAAGTTAAATCTAAAGTATTCATTTTTAAGCTGAGCTTTAAAGCTTAAACTCCTTTTGCTAAATTAAATATAAAAAAATAGTTTATTAGCATTTTTAGCGCATAGCATTGCAATGATCGAGATTTGAAAAGGTCCAGCCTGTGATGCACAATAACCTTAAGAACACTCTGTGACCTGAATGAAGATTATGTGCCAGCTACTTGGAATGAATTGTGCGACACCAACAGATATTACCTTTTCATTTCGAGGTTTTTCTCAGCGGGCGGGGATTACCTCAGATCATTCTGATGGTTTTGGGATTGCTTTCTTTGAGGATAAGGCTTGCCGGTTATTTGTTGATAATCAGTCAGCTGTTGAATCACCGATTGCAGAATTGGTGCGTAATTATCCGATCAAATCCCGTAATGTAATTGCACATATCCGTAAAGCGACACAAGGCAAAATTAATCTGGAAAATTCGCATCCGTTTAGTCGTGAATTATGGGGACGACAATGGATCTTTGCCCATAATGGTGATTTAAAAGATTTTTTACCTGAGCTTTCTGGACGTTTTACGCCAGTCGGTAACACTGACAGTGAGCGCGCTTTCTGTTATTTGCTGGATCAGCTGGTGAAACATTTTGGTTATGATGAACCGAAGCTGGATCAGGTTTTTGATTTGTTGGCCGAGATTTCTCCATCCATTGCAGAGCATGGCACTTTTAATTTCTGTCTGTCCAATGGTCAGGCTTTATTTACCTATGCAACGACTAAACTGCATTGGCTGGTTCGTGAATATCCATTTAAGCCAGCCCAACTGATTGATATCGAAGTTGAAGTTGATTTTAGCCAAGTCACCACGCCTGAAGATCGGGTCGCTGTGATTACCACAGAGCCGCTAACGCAGAATGAAGAATGGACAGCATTTCAGGAAGGTGAAATGATTTTGTTCAGAGATGGAGCCAAATATCGTTCCCAATTGACACATGTCGCCCGTCTGGAAAGAGAACGTTTGGATCCTTCGCTTAAAAGAGTGACTAAAGCAGATTTATATTAAATCTGGTTAAAATTCGATATTAAAAAACAGGACATCGCTCCTGTTTTTTTGAATTTGATATTTATTTTATAGTGAAATCATTAAAATAAATAAACCATGAAATATAAAATCGATCAAAAAATACTTTATTCTTGTAGTCGGGTTTAAAATATAATTGATTGGATAAACAATGATTTACATTAATTAAGTAGAAAATAAACTGAAAACCAACCGATTTACTTGATTTTTATTTAAATCAATTAGATATATGATCTTTTTCAAGCGATAAATCATTAATATCAATAGGTGGTCGTAATGAAAATGAAATGGGTTCCAGATTATAATACTGGTATCGATGTGATTGACGATCAGCACAAACGAATTCTCGATTATATCAATGAGATTGATGGAATTGATGCCAATACCGATCGTGCTCGTATTAAACAGATTCTAGAAAATATTATTGATTATACCCAGTCTCATTTTACCTTTGAAGAATCACTTCAGGAAGAAGCGGGTTATAAATATCGTGTGCCACATAAACGTGTGCATGACCTGTTTATTAAAAAGATTGAATCTTATCGTGACCGTTTTGAATTGGGACAATCTATTGAAGCGGAATTACATGAAGTATTATCTAAATGGCTGATCAATCATATTCAGCACGATGATGCGGATTATGTCGGTGCAGTAAAAGAAAATATGATGGGAATCATTAAAGATAAAGAAAAGAAAAAGGGTAAAAACTGGTTTGCCCGTTTCTTCTCATAACTCGATTGTTCTTAAAATAAAGACAAATCGGAAAAATAAAAAATAAAGCTTAATAATAAATTTGCGCAGCAAATCACGGGCATGGTGGTTTGCTTTTTTGTTTTTGATTTTCATCGCCTCACAAGGCAAAATAGCGCTAGATTTTTATAGGAATACATCATGCAGGACAATGCTATGTCAAAATGGTTATCGCCTCTGATGGCTTTCTGTTTATCCTTTCTTATTATTGCGACACTCGCACCGATAACAGGTATTCAGATTGACCGTCAGCTTGATTTCTGGATGTTGTGGTTAGCGACCATGCTAATACTGGCCCTTCCAGTCTGTTATCTGGAAATTGCTCTGGCGAAACGCTCAAAAACCACTTCATTACAGGCATTGTCGAGCCTTACCCGTGAAGCTGATAGTTCTCAGCGCTGGCGGATCGTCGGCTGGCTGGCGGTTGTATTTATCCCATTCCTTGCGGGTGCGATGCTCAATCATGCTTCTAATGTGATTGCAGTTACTAATTTCGATGTTCAGCAGCCAGTGATTTTTGCGGTGCTGGCAATTGCTGCATTTGTCTTATCGCTGGTGCCACGTTTAATTCTGGTTGGGATTACCACGATCGGCGTACTTGCATCTTTGATTATGGCGAATGTGATGGGAACTGAATTACCGGCTTGGCAGATAACACCCGTCCAATTCGTAGAGTGGGGCAATGCCACTGTATTGGCTTTGGTAGCGAGTGGTCTAGGTATGGGGCTGTATTGGCAATCAAGTCTGGCTGTCGTAAAACAGCAGGATGTTGCGACTAAAACAGCCTTACCGATTTGGGTGGCGCAGCTATTAGCGATCATCGCCTTTGGTTTCTTTGCAGTAAAAGCTGAAATCCCTGCATTTGCTTTAATCGCAGCCATTGTCGCAGCCGCTGCTTTGCTTATGCAAATGGCACGTGAGCAATTACAGCAACGTCAAATGAATATTATCATTCAGTGGGCGATTGTGATCGCTGCTACTTTAGTGTGGTTAATTCCAAATGTTGCTCCGGTTTTCAATAATCTGCTGATTCTTTGGGGACTGGTGATCAGTCTGATTTATGCCTTGTTTGCTGGCTGGATCATGAAAATCAGTCATTTGCGTAAATCGATGAACTTCAGCTCAGAAGCGGTGTATAACATCTGGCGTATCGCAGTACGTATTGTCTTACCAGTTTCAATTATTCTGGCCATTGTTGCTGTAGTAGGACAATTTTTCTGATGACTGAGGCAATGATCTGGGTGGCCTATGCTACCCTGGAACAACAGTTTCATATTGCCGTACCTTTCCAGCCCGGCATGACTGCATTGGATGCAATTGAGCAAAGTGGCATCCGTGCACAGGTGGAATTGCCTGAACCTCTGAGTCTGGGTATTTTTGGCGTTAAGCTACAGGATCATACCCAGCCATTGGCAGTAGGGGATCGGGTAGAGATTTATCGTGCTTTAACCATTAATCCCAAGGATATTCGCCGTAAACGCGCTGAAAAGAATCCGGTGGGCCGTTATGCCAAAGGTAACCGTTTCAAGCAAAATAAACGTTCCGATTAGGGGAATGTGGCTTTATTGAACAGATGGTCTGATTATTTGATAAATCAATCTATTTAATTAAAAAAACCCCTGATCATACAGGGGTTTTTTTATGCAAAAGCGATTATAGTGGTGGGGCATTTAAGATCGCTTCTTTGGAACCTGGTAAACCTGGCTGAGATTCTGGAATGGTTTCTAGACCTTCAATACGCTCTACGATACCAGACTGATTAAAGTAAATTTTTAGATGCTGGCCTTGGGCTGCTGGGATCTTGGCTTTTTTAGCATAGGTTCCTGGGGTATAGTTGTAGATGTAGTCCCAGCGTAGCGGATTGAGCGGATCAGATACTGTTGGACTACCGAGCAGGAAACGCACCTGTTGGTGGCTCATTCCTACCTGAATTTTAGAGGCTTGTGCTTGAGTTAAAGGTGTTCCTTGAGGAATATCAACTTTGTACACACCTAATGTCGAACAGCCGACAAGCAATGAAGTGACGAATAACGTCAGCATGATTTTTTGCATTTTGCTACACTATCCCAAATTAATTATGATGCATTTGATCCAAGGATAGATCATACTGCATCTAAACTTTGTTGCCTATTCCAACTTTGATTTTGTTGAGAGACCTTTTTACATGCCTATTTCAAACCAAGATTTACGAAAAGCTGGACTGAAAGTTACCCTTCCACGAATTAAAATATTAGAACTATTAGAAAACTCTAGACGGCATCACCTTAGCGCTGAAGACATTTATAAGACTTTACTCGAACAAGGGGAAGATGTGGGTCTTGCAACTGTGTATCGTGTGTTAACACAATTTGAGGCAGCAGGGATTATCGAGCGTCATAATTTTGAAAATAATCACTCAGTTTTTGAAATTATGCAGGAAGATCACCATGATCACTTGGTTTGTCAAAATTGCAACAAAGTCGTTGAATTTACAAATGATGTGATTGAACATGAACAGCACGAAGTTGCGAAGAAATTTGGTTTTGCATTGACTGGACATTCACTTAATCTTTACGGTTATTGTGACGCGCCTGAATGTCAGGAAGCTTACCGTAAGAAATAATTTAGCTTTAGGCTGAAATAAAAACAGGCTTTATTAAAAGCCTGTTTTTTTTATGCTTGGAAAATGATCAGGTTTGACCATCAAAAGTAATATTGGAATGCGCACGTAATAAATGCTCGCCACCTTCTTCTGACAGTTTGATTTGCAGACGCAGGTCGTTTGGTGAGTCGGCGTGTTTTAGTGCATCTTTATAGCTAATCTGCTTGGCCTTATATAGGTCATATAATGCCTGGTCGAAGGTTTGCATGCCCAGTTCACGTGAACGCTTCATCAGATCCTTGATCTCATGCACATCACCTTTACGGATCAGATCCGCAATCAATGGCGAATTGATCAGGATTTCAATCGCTGCACGGCGGCCATTACCATCGATAGTTGGAATTAGCTGCTGTGCCACAATGGCTTTCATGTTTAGGGACAGATCCATAAACAGCTGGCTGTGACGGTCGGCTTCGAAGAAGTGAATGATACGGTCGATGGCCTGGTTGGCGTTGTTGGCGTGCAGGGTCGCAAAAACCAGGTGACCGGTTTCCGCAAAGGCAATTGCATAGTCCATGGTTTCACGAGAACGGATCTCACCGATCAGAATCACATCTGGTGCCTGACGCAGGGTGTTTTTCAATGCGACTTCAAAGGAGTCAGTATCGATACCGACTTCGCGCTGAGTAATGATACAACCCTTATGCTGGTGCACAAATTCGATCGGGTCTTCAATAGTAATGATATGACCTTTGGAATTTTCATTACGGTAACCAATCAAAGAGGCGAGGGAAGTCGATTTACCAGTACCGGTTGCACCCACAAAAATAATGATTCCGCGTTTGGTCATTGCCAGTTCTTTTAGAATGGGCGGTAACTTCAGCTCATCCATGGTCGGAATGACGGTTTCAATACGGCGCAGTACCATGCCTGGCTGATCGCGTTGCTGGAATGCGCTGACACGGAAACGTGCTGATTTGTCCGGGTTGCTGATGGCGAAGTTACATTCGCGTGTGTCGGCAAATTCCTTGCGCTGCTTCTCGGTCATGATTGAGTTAAGTAACTGCCCCACAGCCGCGCCCGGTAATTTCACCGAGCCAATCGGTACAATCTGACCGTTAATTTTGATAGAGGGTTCAACGTCGGCTGTAATGAACAGATCCGAGGCCTTTTTCTCTACCATGTAGTTGAGTAAGCCGTTAAAGTCCATGATAAAACCCCAAAAAATTAATTATTTTTATAAGAATGATTCAGGCTGTTTTGCTGCAGTACGGGCGACTTGCGGACTGATAATACCTCTCGATACCAGCGTTTTCAGGCTTTGATCCAGTGTGGTCATGCCATAGTTGGCACCTGTTTGAATCGCAGAGTACATCTGTGCCACTTTGTTTTCACGGATCAGGTTACGGATCGCCGGAATACCAATCATGATTTCGTGTGCAGCCACACGACCACCCCCATTTTTCTTCAACAGGGTTTGTGAAATAACAGCTTGCAGCGATTCAGACAACATGGCACGAACCATGTCTTTTTCTTCAGCAGGGAATACGTCAATCACACGGTCAATAGTTTTTGCCGCTGAGGTGGTATGCAGGGTACCGAAGACCAAGTGACCGGTTTCCGCAGCAGTGAGTGCCAGACGGATGGTTTCAAGGTCACGCATCTCACCGACCAGAATAATATCCGGGTCTTCACGTAATGCAGAACGTAATGCTTCATTAAATCCATGCGTGTCACGATGCACTTCACGCTGGTTGATCAGACATTTTTTCGATTGGTGTACAAATTCGATTGGATCTTCGACGGTCAGGATATGGTCATAGCGGTTATCATTGATATAGTCCAGCATTGCCGCCAGCGTCGTTGATTTACCCGAACCGGTTGGTCCTGTTACCAGTACAATACCACGTGGATATTCGCAGATATCTTTAAAGATCTGACCCATGCCTAGATCTTCAATGGTCAGTACTTTAGATGGAATGGTACGGAATACTGCGCCTGCACCGCGGTTCTGGTTAAATGCGTTCACACGGAAACGGGCCACACCTGGAACTTCAAAAGAGAAGTCAGTTTCCAGATTTTCTTCATAATCACGGCGTTGCTTGTCGTTCATGATGTCGTACACCAGTTTGTGTACTTCTTTATGTTCCAGTGCAGGCAGGTTAATGCGACGTACTTCCCCGTCCACACGAATCATGGGTGGCAAACCTGCTGATAAGTGTAAATCCGACGCACCATTTTTAGCAGAAAAGGCTAACAGTTCTGTAATATCCATAAGGTCCCCGAGTTCATTAAAATGTTATTTATTTTGCTAGAATAATAAGGCTTTCCCACAGCTTAACCAACACTTAGTTGATGAGCAAGGGAAAAAAATCCGCACGAAATGAGAACCCCATCAATGAATATGCTGCAACAGTCACGAAATCAGGTTTTAACTCAGATCCAGTCCGCCTGTGCTCTGGCGGGGCGTGAGCCGGATTCGGTGCAACTTCTGGCCGTCTCCAAAACCCAGCCTAGTCCTGTGCTGACAGAAATGTATCAGGCTGGTCAGCGTGCCTTTGGTGAAAACTATTTACAGGAAGCCCTGGAAAAAATCACGGCACTCAAAGACCTGGATATTGAGTGGCATTTTATCGGTCATGTGCAGCGCAACAAAACCAAACATCTGGCAGAAAATTTTGCCTGGGTGCATGGGGTAGATCGCCTGATTATTGCTGAACGTTTATCTAATCAGCGTAGTGATTCTCAAGCTGCACTTAATATCTGTCTGCAAGTCAATATTGATGGGCAGGATACTAAGGACGGTTGTCAGCCTGAGGAAGTGGCCGATCTAGTAGCACAGATCAGTCAATTACCGAATTTGCGCTTACGTGGTTTGATGGTGATTCCTGCGCCAGATAATACCCAAGCCTTTGCGGATGCCAAAGCCTTGTTCGAAGAGGTCAAAAGCCAACATGCAAAACCTGAAGACTGGGATACTTTAAGTATGGGAATGTCTGCCGACATGACTGAGGCGATTGCAGCAGGTTCTACCATGGTACGTGTGGGAACTGCCTTGTTTGGCGCACGTCCTAAAAAAGCGGACTGATTTGTACTGACAATTGAGTTTTGGGAAAGCGTTATTGCAGAGTAGTTGATAACGCTTTTTTTCTTTGGGGTTCCAGCCATTGGGCCATAAGCCAGGCAAAGAAAATTAAGCTGCACATGCTCATAAATAAGGATAAAACGGCACCCTCAAGACCATGATCAAGCGTTGCAGGAAAGCAGCCTAGAATAAAAAGCAGTAAAGGGAAATGAGTGACATAAAGTGTATAGGAGAAATTTGCAGACTGAGGCCAAACTGGTTGATATTGGCTTTGTTGATGTTGCAGCTGCACAATCCAGCAGACAAAGGCGAGCCCCATACACAGGTTAAACGGCACAAAATAATTTACACGATATAAGTCAGCCTGTTCAATGACATGAAACTGGTAAGCATCCGCACAGGCAATCATAAATGCCAGACCAAATAGGCCCAATTTAATGGGTTGTAGTCGACTTAAAAAACGCAGCTGGATCTGCCGGAATGAATTGGCAAAGGCAACTAGCCAGAGCAGGAAATAAAACAGAAACTGATAGTTCAGTAGAGAAAGCCCTAGAAGCAAGATAAAAAAGCCGATTTTAGCGATTCCAGAATCTTTTAAAAAAGGAAGAAATCCGGCCAGTACATAAAACCAGACTTCAAAGCTCAGGCTCCAGAGCGGTGCATTGGCAGATACCGTCGGTGTAATAAAGCCGTTTAGAAAGAATAAAGAACCTAAAAAATCCTGAGTATCAATGTTATATGCAGTCCGAATCATCATGCCAAAACTGTTCTGGAACTCATGGCTATGTGAAGCAAAAAATGTAGGTGCTAATGCATATAGAATCAGACTGAAAGCGGATGCAAACAGAAACGGCGGTAAAATACGGCGATAACGCTGCCGTATATACTGCCGCAGATTAAAATTTTCATGTTTCTGGAAGTTGTTCTGGATCGAAGTCCCGATTAAATAGCCACTGAGCACAAAAAAGATCATCACAGCAGCCTGGCCTAATAGACGTACCCAGGAATATAGGCTCAGATCAAAAGGTGCGATAAAAGCCTGAAAACTATGACTGAATAGCACCACAATGGCACTGATACCCCGTAAGCTCTCAAGTTGTAAGCTGAAATAGGGCGAGAGCTTGTTCGGGATAGAGTTCATGCTTTAACCTATAATCTGAATGGTACTGGCACCGGCACCGACCGGTTTAACCTGAATCTGAACCGGAATCCGTTCATGCATCTCCTGTACATGTGAAATTAGCACCACTTTACGGCCCTGACTCTGCAAATGATCCAGTGCATTCATGACCATATGTAAGGAAGCCGGGTCTAAAGTACCAAAACCTTCATCAATAAATAGCGATTCCAGTTTCATTGAGCCGGAAGCCATATTGGCAATCGCTAAGGCCAGGGCCAGAGAGACCAGGAAGGTTTCACCGCCAGAGAGTGACAGGACAGGACGCACTTCGCTGTTCATATCCAGATCAATAATCGCCAGACTCAAACTGTCTGGAATCCGGTGCAGCTGATAACGCGGTGCTAGAGGCTGTAATTGCTGATTGGCATATTCGACCAGAATATCCAGATGATGTTCTTGCGCGATTTTCTGGAATTTGGTGCCTTCCTTATGGCCGATCAGGTCATAGATCCGACCCCAACGATATTCTTCAGCTTTGACCTGTTCAATCTGATGCTGGTAGCGTTGTAAGGTCGATTGGTTATTGGCATGTATTCTTAGTTTGGTGGCTACTTCATTACAGGCATTTTCCTGTTCAGCTTTTTCCTGTGCCAGTCCACTTAAGCGCAGTTCAACTTCTTCAAAGCTAAGTTCAGGCTTGGATTTCAAATGATGCTGATATTGTTCCTCCAGAATATCCCAAGCCGTTTTGGCATTTTCAACCGCCTGATGTTGTGCCTGTAATTGCTGGCGAATTTGCTGATGCTGTTGCAAGTCAATATTCAGGCAATGCTGGATATGCTCGGCATCAAACGCAGGATATGTATTTTGCCAGTCCTGAATAGATTGCTGGCATTGCTTGATCTGCTGTTCTAGTTGCTGAATCTGGGTGATGAAACTCTGTTTTTTCAGTTCAGCTTGTTGCAAATGCTGATCATGCTGCTGGGTCATCAGACTCTGTGCCCGTAACTGTTCATCCAACGCCTGTTGTTGTTGCTCCAAACGGTCACGCCATTCCTGTGCCTTAGGATAAATCTGTCCGGCATGGGTAAGGGTCAGGTGGTTGAGCTGTTCACGTAGCGCTTTACCCATATTCAGCGCCGTATTCATCTTTTGCTGTAACTGTGCATCATATTGCTGATGCAGGCTGAGCTGATCACGTGCCTTTTCAATCTGCTGATTTAAGCTTTGCATGTGAGTCTCTAAGGTTTTGAATTCCTGAGTCTGTTTCTGACGTTGTTGCAGTTGGTGAGATAGCTGCTGACAGCTTGATGAGGCATCAGTAATCCAGGATTTCTGCAAGGACTCAGGCAGTAGATGAAGAACTGGCTGAATCATTTGTTCTAGCTGTGAATGCTGCTGCATGCTAAAACGTAGTTGATCCAGCTGTTGCTGTTGCTGACGCCATTGTTTCCAGTCACTTTGCTGATTTTGCAGGGTCTGTGCTAGCTGCTGTTGTTCTTGTTGAAGTTGAAGCACATGCTGACCAAGCTGTTGCTGCAAATGATCTGTGCTTTGGCTTAAATCCAACAGCAAATCAAATTGCTGAAGATCCTGATTCAACTGAACCTTCTGCTGTTGTAGTGTCGTATTGAGCTGACTGCTGCGTTGCTGATATTGCTCAATTAAGGTTTGCAGTTGAGATTGCTGGATTTGTGCTTGCTGATATGTCTGAGTCAGTTGCTGTAGTTTTTTCTGAGCTTCCTGAAGCTGCTGGTCATGTAGCTGTTGCAAAGCATTTTCTAGCAGTTCCTGATGCTGTACAAAAGGATGCTCATGACTGCCACAGACCATACAAGGCTCATTTGGTTTCAGCTGTGCACGTAATTCCTGAACACTTTGTGCTTGTAATAAACGTTGCTGAGCCAGTACTTGTTGCAATTGTTCGAAAGCCTGTTCTGCTTCCTGACGTTGTTGCTGTAATTGAACCAGCTCAGTTTCTAGTTGCTTTAAGCGGTCATGATAGCTTTCTAACTCGCGGTTCAATTGCAGGCTTTCAGTTTCTAAGCCAGCCATTTGCTGTACAGTGCGCATTAAAGCTTCAAGCTTCGAATGCTGGGTACTGAGTTGCTGTTGTTGGATCTGGAACTGTTGGATCTGCTGTTCAAGCTGATCCAGATGAGTATAACGCTGAGTGAGTTCCTGCAAGCTAGCAGATAAAGCCTGTTGCTGCTGTTCCAATTCAGGTCGGCTGGATTGGAAAAGTGCCGGGTGCTGCCGCATGAATTTCTGGTGCAGTTCCTGATAATCCTGTAAGCGTTGCAGAGTCGCCTGGGGTTCGTCATCAAAAACCGCTAAAAAGCTCTGTTGTTCTAGTTGCTTTTGAATCTGCTGGTACTGAGCCTGAACCTGTTGTAACCGTTGCTCAGTCTGCACCAGCTGATTCTGAACAGGCTGAATCTGCTGGGTTCTATAGGTCTGCTGTTCAGCTAGAAGCTGTTTATACTGCTCGCCAATCGACAGCATTTCATGATCCAGCTTGAGTCCCTGATCCAGATAAGGTTTGATCTTCTGGAACTCTTGTTGCTGCTGTTGTTGCTGTTGCTGAATGTGCTGCAACTTGTGCTGTTCGCTATCACGTTGCTGTTGAACTGCTGTGAATTCGGCAACAAAGTTTTGCTGCTCAATCAGTAAATAGCTACGCTGCTTTTGAAACTGCTGTTGCTGGACAAACTGTTCCCGAATCTGCTGAAACTGATCCAGTTGATCTAATAACTGTTTTTGCGGTGCCATTTTCTGTTCAGCATCTAGCTGAACCGTATAGATTTCTTTTTTGGCCTGAATTTCAGTATAGAGATAATGCTGCTGGCGATGCCATTTCAGGTCATTTTCCAGTACCTTTTCACTCTGGTTTAGATGCTCAACCGCCTGTTTTAAAGTCGTGTGTTGCTGCTGTAAGGCAGCAATATCTTCTTCAGATAATAGTTCCAGATGACCGATTAATTTTTCCAGATCAGCGCGTTTCTGCTTCACTTCACTGTGTTTTTCAAATGCTTTCTGGCTGACCAGACTGAAAATCTGAGAATTGGTCAGATATTCGAGTAAATCGGCGCGTTCATTATCTTTAGCTTTTAGAAAAGCACCGACTTCGGACTGTGCCAATAAAACTGCACGAGTAAATTGCTCGAAACTCAAGCCGACCAGTTTTTCAATCAGTGGCGTGCATTCAGAAATCTTCTGATTTAGAACCCGTTGATCATCCAGACAGGTAATGGCACGATCGACCTTTAAATTGCCATCCACTTTCTGTCGTGCACGACGAATTTCCCAACGCGCGGTATAACGTTTCTGGTCTAGGGCAATAAATTCAAGCTCGGCAAAACCCTGTACGCAGCCACGGCGCAGAATATTTTTGGAATCCTTGATCGAGACATCCTGTCCACCTGCATCTTTCAGGCTGCCTGTGGCGCCTTTTAAACGCGGAATTTCGTTGTACAGCGCCAGACACATGGCATCGAGCAGGGTAGATTTACCAGCACCGGTTTTTCCGGTAATCGCAATCAATCCGGCATGCGCCAGCGGATTCGATTCAAAATCAATATGATGCGTACCAGCAAGAGAGGCGAGGTTATTTAGGCTCAGACGGATAATTTTCATGGCTGATCCTAAGCTTGTTGTTTTTGTGCAAGTTCATGTTGGGCTTCGACCAGTAACTGCTGAAAATCCTGCTGCACCGAATGATCCTGGCTATAACCCATTTTTTCCCAGATATTGAAGAATAGTGATTCAGGCGTTGGAGGTGCCAAGTCAATTTTAGAGCTATCAGCCTGATCTTCTGCCTGACGTTGATAAATCCGGCTGATGCGTAGCAGACGATAACGATTTGGCGGCAGTGCCTGTTCAATCTGCTGACGTAAATCTACCGGTGGCGGTGCATCGGTAGTGTATTCAATTTCCAAAAAATGCCGGGCTGCCAGATGCTCAATTTCCCCAGTCGGCAATGCTTTTACTTTACTGAGCAGATTTTCCAGATTTTCCCGAATTCTAAACAGCTCGACAGTACGAGGAACTTTCAGCGCTTCAAACTGAAAACGCTGTTCAGCATTTTGTTCAGGATCGATTCTGACTTCAACGACCTGATGCAAATAGTTGATCTCACTAAAGGATAGGGGGATCGGGGAGCCACTATAGCGGATATGCGGTTGACCGACTTTTTGTGGTTTGTGCAGATGTCCCAGAGCGACATAGTCAATGACTTCATCAAATAGCGCCGTTGAGAGAGCCTCTTCATTGCCGACAATAATGGGACGTTCGGAATCGGAAGTTTCTCCACCTTGCATATGCGCATGCGACATGAGAATCAGCGACTGATGTGGCTGCTTGCGTGCTTTGGCTTCGGCAATCAATTGTTGGTGCAGATAGCTGATGGCATTCTGACTATTATGAGTATGTTCATTAATGCCGGTAATTTCGGCACTGCGTAAATAAGGCAGGGTTAGGCACCAGGCAATAATCTCTTGCTGCTGGTCATAAATTGGAACCAGCAAACGATCCAGATCAAGAGCATTGTCCGCAGTCCGGCCGACAATACCCACCGCTTTGGCATTGAATTTAGTCAATAAAGGCTGAACCTGCTCAATCCGGTAACCTGAATCATGGTTGCCGGCAATCATCAGGGTTTGCATATGCGGTGCCAGTTCATGGGCATCGGCAAGGAATTGATAAAGCTGTCTTTGGGCGCTAGAAGCTGGATTGATGACATCAAAAATATCACCGGCAATCAGTAGGGCATGGGGCTGTTTTTCCTTGATTTGTTCAAGGAGCCAATTCAGGAATTGTGCATGTTCAAATTCACGGTCATGGTTATGGAAAAACTGTCCCAAATGCCAATCAGAAGTATGTAGAAAATGAACTGCCATGTATACCCACCTTTATTTTTGCCTTCCTACTATAGAAAAAAGCCCAGCTAAAAATCTACTTGAAAAAAATATTTTGATCTATTTCATTGCTGCCCGTCATTAAAACTATTTTCAGCATAGTTTTGAATATAAGAATAATACTTGTGAAATCAATAAAATGTGATTCTCATATATAAAGTATTGAATACAGCGTTTTTATTTTAAATCTTACTTCAGGCAATTTCATAACATCTGAATAGCAGAACCAATATTTTTTATAAAAATTGCTAAAAACAGACTTGAAAAACTACAGGCAATCATTATTTTATGCTGCATAAGAAGCTAATAAAAATTGGCAGGCGAATTGTTAAAAACGGTTCGTCCAAAAAATAAAAACCGACGATTCGAGTGATGATGAAATCGTCGGTCAAAGATTTGTGTATAGTGAAAATTTTGGCTGCTATTCAAAATTTTCTAAAACACTGAACTTATTGCTTTAGCAAAGAGAACGAAAATTTGTGGATGCCAGTCCAAATTTCCGAACCTTGTACCCTATATAACGTCAGCATCTCACTTTAGGTTGACAATAAAATGAAAAAAAAATTAATTTTTTTTATACTAGTTGATTAATCGTCCTTGAGTCCTGCTAATGGTGTCTCTAACTCGCTATTTTCTCTGGTTTTTCTTCCTATGCTTTATTTTTACCTGCATTTGCGGGGTTGTGGCGGCATTAATGCCGACTGGCATGGGTGCAGTATTAACCATTGTGCCTTATCTGGTGGCGATGATCTGGGTACTGTTTAAATTTTTAAAAAAGGAACAACGGGCGCCCACTCAGGTAGAGCGTAAAAAATTCACCTTGGGATTTAGCCTGATTTATTGGGGCTATAACCTGGCATTTTTAATTTTAGGGATTGCCATTGCGACGCGTTCCAATCCGAATGCCTGGCAGGACTTTTTACTATATCTGCAACAGCCACAATTTATGAGCATTGTCGTGATCATGTTCCTGCTCATCGCGATTCCGCTCTATCTGCTGACCTACTGGTTTTATGGCAAACAGGCACAGCGTATGGCAGCAAAAATGTTTGGCTAGGATTTCAACTCTTTATATCAAAATCGTTGAGATTAAATTCAAGATGCTAAATCAGGCTATATAGAAAATCAGACGTTTTCTGTATAGCCTGATAACAATTCCTCATTTATCGATCCAACCTACTTTATCTAACATTTTGATTTATGAGTGACGTATAATTTGAGCAATACAATAATAATGGCACAGAATAACCATGTATAAACCTGTAGTCCTTATGACAGGCGCCAGCGGTTTTATTGGCAGCCATCTGGTGAAATTTTTACTGGCTCGTGATTATGCCGTGATCGGCCTGACCCGGCAGAAAAAATTGCGTGAAGAGCATCCTGATTTTCACTGGATTAATAATCTGGAAGAATTGAAAAATCATCAGATTGATTATGTGATTAATCTGGCTGGTGAAAGTATCGGTCAGGGTCGCTGGACAGCCGCCCGGAAAAAGAAATTGCTGGACAGTCGGCTAAATACCACCAGGCAGTTATATGACTATCTAGAGAAAAATCAGATTAAGCCCAAATGTATTATTTCGACTTCAGCGGTCGGCTACTATGGAATCGATCCGCAAGAACACTGGGAGACGGTGTGTACAGAACAAAGTCCACCACAATCCATTTTTATGTCAGAACTGTGTGAGAAATGGGAAAAACTGGCCTTGTCCTATACTGGGCAGGACACCAAAATTGTTCGCTTTGCTGTGGTGTTTGGTCAAGGAGGCGGGATTCTTCCGCAGATGTTATTGCCGATTAAACTGAATATGTTTGGCCGGATTGGTCATGGGCGTCAGCCGGTGACTTGGGTGCACCTACAGGATGTCATGCGGGCGATCGAATTCCTGATGCAGCAGCCGGCCCAGCAACAGGTATTTAATGTGGTTGCACCTGAAAAAGTCAGTCAGGCGCAATTTGTCCGGATCGCCGCACAGGTGCTGAAGCGTAAACCTTTATTGCCGTTACCAGCTTGCAGTATGAAAATGATGCTAGGTGAACAGTCACAACTGATTCTGAATGGTCAATATGTCCAGCCCAAAGCTTTGCAGGAAGCCGGATTTGAATTTAGCTATCCGACCCTAAAAGAAGCCTTGATTGAAATTTTAAACCGTTAAAGAGTGCGGCTGTAAGCGCTGTACCGGACTATAAGGCTGTGGATCTACGATGGTCGGTTGTTCCAGGATTAACTGAGACAGCAATTTTCCAGAAGCAGCACCCATACATAAACCATTACGGAACTGGCCAAAATTGGTCCAGAGATTGTCCAAGTGCGGAATCTTGCCGATATAGGGAATGCCATCTGGTGAACTCGGGCGTAAACCTGCCCACTGTTTCACGATTGGGAAATCAATCAATTCTGGTACCATTTCCAGGCAGGCTTCCAAAATATCCTGACGGATTTCAGCAGAAGGCGAAGTATCAAAACCGACCTGACGCATGCTGGAACCACACAGCACGTGACCATCACGACGTGGAATCAGATACATGACCTTGTTCATGCACATGGTCGGTAGCCAGTTTTCTGGTGTTTTAAACAGCAGCATCTGTCCTTGAACCGGATGAACTGGAATGTCCAGACCGAGCTGTTCAGACCAGCGTGCAGACCATGCACCGGTGGCAATGACGAACTGATCTGCTTTAAAGCTCAGGCCATTTTTAGTGGAAACACTGTGTACATGATCTTGCTGGATATTTAGCTGACTAATATTGCAATGCTCTTGCCAAGTGACACGAGGATGCCGCTTAAGGTAAGCAATAATGGACTGTAACAGGCGCGGATTGCGGATATTGGAGAGTTGCGGAAAATAGATCGCCTGTTCAAATTTTGGATCTACTTTGGAATTAATCTGCTGGATTTGGGGTTGATCCAGGTATTCGGCATGTTGCTGCGGATCTTGATATTGCTCAGCATAGCGTAGTCCAATTTCAAAATCAGATTCATCAAAAATCAGCATACCAGTTTCATGAATCTGGAAATCAATGCCAGTCACCGGTTGCAGTTTCTGGTTCCATTCCTGATACAACGGTTTGGCATGGCGGGCAAGGGCATTAACGGCATCGGGATAACGCCAAGGATACATCGGGGAGAGAATGCCACCTCCGGCCCAAGAAGCTGCCTGTCCAGCCGCTTGCTGATCGAAAATCGTAATAGAACATCCCTGTTCAAGCAATTCCAAAGCTGACATCAAGCCGGTGATGCCTGCTCCGATAATGGCGATATGCATTGCGCCAAGGTCCTTCTATTTTATTTCATGTCTTTCAGTTTGAGCGCCGCTTCTTCCGCGAAGTAAGTCCAGATACCATCTGCGCCGGCACGACGGCAGCACATCAGGGACTCTAGAATTACACTATCAGATAACCAGCCATTCTGAATTGCAGCAGCCAGCATGGCATATTCACCACTAACCTGATAAATAAAAGTAGGTATACCGAAGGTATCTTTGACTTCACGAACCACATCCAGATACGGCATGCCCGGTTTAATAATCACCATATCTGCACCTTCCTGGATATCCAGTGCAATTTCATGCAGTGCTTCGGCACGGTTAGCGAAATCCATCTGGTAATTGTATTTATTGCCGCCTTTTAGGTTGCTAGCCGAACCGACAGCATCACGGAATGGGCCATAGAAGCTAGATGCATATTT
Source organism: Acinetobacter sp. YH16031 (assembly GCF_013417335.1). Taxonomy (NCBI): domain Bacteria; kingdom Pseudomonadati; phylum Pseudomonadota; class Gammaproteobacteria; order Moraxellales; family Moraxellaceae; genus Acinetobacter; species Acinetobacter sp. YH16031. Next base: position 28,510 of record NZ_VPED01000003.1, on the reverse strand, counting down.
GGCTGAATAGGCCATAATAGAGGTATAGATATGGCCATTCTGTTCAAAGGCCTGACGAATTGCACCGATGCGGCCATCCATCATGTCACTTGGCGCGACAATATCAGCTCCGGCTTCGGCATGGCTTAAAGTCTGCTTGATCAGCGCTTCAACCGTTTCATCATTCAGGACATAACCGGTTTCATCAATGATGCCGTCTTGGCCATGCGTGGTATAAGGATCTAGCGCGCCGTCGGTGATCAGCACCATTTCCGGTAATTCTTTTTTCAGCAGACGAACGGTCTTCTGTACCAGACCATCTTCATGCCAAGCCGCTTCTGCAGTCAGGCTTTTATCTTCTTGGGGTGTAACCGGGAACAGCGCCAGCTTATTGACACCTAGTTCGAGCAAACGTTCTGATTTTTTTAACAACAAGTCAGCAGACAAACGCTGCACATTTGGCATACTTGGAATGTCTTGGGTCTGGTTTTGTCCCGGAAGCACAAATACTGGATAAATCAAGTGATCAGCACTGAGATGGGTTTCACGTACCATAGAACGTAAATGCTCATTTTTACGAATACGACGCATGCGAGTTGCAGGAAACGCGGGACGATTGAACGTATAGGTCATAAAAATCTCAGTAATCAGTATTAAACTAGGCCCCTATTGTAACCCTATCTGAATTTTTTGGGCATAAATTAGCGGTTTTTTATTGTTGTAGCTTCGGGCAGACTTATGACTAAGACAGAAAGAAATTGGACAGGTAATATACATTTAGGTGCAAAAGTGGATATTGAAGTGGTCTTAAACCAGTTGGTACACGCTTTTAATACCTCTCCTTTTTTTAAGCATAATGGCATGACCATGCGGGTGGTCGATGGTCAGATCGAAGCATATGTTGAAATGCAGGATTTTATGATTGGCAATGTGGCTTTTCAGATTCTGCATGGTGGTCTTGCAGCCACCATACTCGACAGTATTGGTGGAATTGTGGCGATGGGTGAGCTGTATAAGAAAGCCGAACCAGAAACTATTGCTGATACGATTAAAAAGGTATCACGTTTGGCGACGGTAGATATGCGCGTGGATTATCTTGCGCCCGGTCGTGGTAAATATTTTATTGCCCGTGCAGAAACCTTACGTTTGGGGCGTAAGGGTTGCACCATGCGTATGACCATGGTCAATGATGATGACAAGCCGATTGCCACAGCGATTGCGTCATATGCCTATTAATTAAGTTTATCTCCTCAATCCTGGCTCATTCTGAGTCTGAACTAAGCCCTTATTCCTGGAATAGGGGCTTAGTTTTTTAAACTTCCGAGTAATATTTTTTTGCATATTTTCTAATTTTTATTATTAGAATGCATGAAAATTAAATTAATACGGCTTTCTCATTTTACCCATTGATCAATAAACGGGATATGAATCTATACATTCATATCAGTGCTGGTCAGTGTGGCTGCGTGACCAAGTCTGTTGGATTTAGGAAAAAATCAATGACAGATGTACAAGACACCCTGCCAGAAAACGTATCTGATGCAACTTCGGATCAAGCTTTAAAAAATAAACGTAAAAAAGCCCTGAGTATTGTTGCCATCCTTATAGTGATTGCACTGGTGTTGTTTCTGGTGTGGAAATTCTTTCTGAACAATTCGGTCAGTACTGAAAATGCTTATGTGGGGGCCGAAACGGCTTCTATTACCTCTATGGTGAGTGGCCAGGTTGCTGAAGTACTGGTTCATGATACCCAAGCGGTCAAAGAGGGCGATATTTTGGCCAAAATTGATGACCGTGATGCCAAAATTGCAGTGGCTCAGGCACGTGCAGAACTGACCAAAGCCAAGCGCCAGTATAAACAGACTGCGGCCAATAGTGGGGCTTTAAGCTCACAGATTGGGGTTAGTGATGATGTGATTCGCAGTGCCGAAGCTCAGCTGGCCCAAGCTCAGGCAGCCTTGCATAAAGCACAAGATGAATATACGCGTCGTGAAAAACTCAGTGCGAGCGGTGCAGTGTCTAAAGAAGAACTCAGTACGGCACAATCTGCATTGGATACTGCCAAAGCCGGCGTAGCTTCTGCCGAAGCGGGTCTGGCACAAGCAAGATCCAGCCAGAAAGCAGCACAAAGCAATTTAGCGGCGAATGAAGCCTTGATTCAAGGCGCGAATGAAAACTCCACGCCTGATGTACTCGTAGCTGAAGCCAAACTGAAACAGGCCGAGCTAGATTTAGAACGTACTGTAATTAAAGCACCTTTTGATGGAGTGGTTTCACGCCGTTCCATTCAGGTAGGTCAACGTGTTGCACCAGGCACAATGCTGATGATGGTCGTACCAGTAGATCAGCTCTATGTCGATGCCAATTTCAAAGAAAGCCAACTAGAAAACGTCCGTGTGGGGCAGAAAGCTGAACTGACTTCAGACCTGTATGGTAAATCGGTGAAATACCACGGCACCGTCGTGGGCTTCTCTGGTGGTACAGGCTCAGCTTTTGCCCTGATTCCTGCTCAGAATGCCACAGGCAACTGGATTAAGGTGGTACAGCGTTTGCCAGTGCGTATCCAGCTGGATCCGAAAGAGCTGGCTGAGCATCCGCTACGTGTGGGTCTGTCGATGGAAGCTGAAATCCACTTCAAGAAGTAATTCCCGATGAATAAATATGTTCCATATGGGAATCTGACTGGCGGCAAGCTGATGCTGGCAGCCTTTGTGCTGGCATTAGCCAATTTCATGGTCGTGCTGGACATGACCATTGCCAATGTCTCGGTGCCGCATATTACCGGTAGTCTGGCAGTGTCCAGCTCGCAAGGTACTTGGGTCATTACTTCTTATGCAGTCGCAGAAGCGATCTGTGTACCTTTGACAGGATGGCTGGCGGGTCGCTTTGGTAGCGTGCGCCTGTTTGGTGTCTGCCTGCTGGGTTTTACCATTTTTTCGATTCTATGCGGGATTTCTACCAGTCTGGAAATGCTGGTGTTTTGCCGGATCGGGCAGGGGTTGTTCGGTGGCCCAATCATGCCGCTGAGTCAGACTCTATTGCTACGCATCTTCCCACCTGAAAAACAATCCCAAGCGATGGGTATGTGGGCGATGACCACCGTAGTCGGTCCAATTCTTGGTCCAATTCTTGGCGGTACGATTAGTGATAACCTGTCCTGGCACTGGATTTTCTTTATCAATATTCCAGTGGGTCTGTTCTGCGGTCTGGCTGCATTGAAGCTATTAAAACCAGCAGAAACTGAAACCAATACTTTGAAGATTGATAAAGGTGGTTTGTTCTTACTGATTCTTTGGATTGGTGCGCTGCAATTAATGTTAGATCTCGGTCATGAACATGACTGGTTTAGCAGTTCCTTTATTGGTACCTTGGCGGTGCTTGCCATAGTCGGTTTAATCATCTTTACCATTTGGGAACTGACCGAACGGCATCCGATTGTAGATATCCGGATTTTCCGATATCGCGGGTTTACCTTTGCTGTGCTGTCGTTGGCCTTTGCCTTCGGTGCTTTCTTTTCCAGTATTGTTCTTATTCCGCAATGGGTGCAGATCAATCTAGGTTATACGGCCACTTGGGCAGGTTATCTGACTGCGACCATGGGTTTTGGTAGCCTATTGATGTCACCGATTGTGGCGAAGATGGCGACCAAATACGACCAGCGTATTCTAGCCAGTTTCGGTTTAACCTTGCTTGCCGTGGTGACCTTAATACGGGCATTCTGGACCACGGATGCGGATTTCATGGCATTGGCCTGGCCACAGATTCTGCAAGGTTTTGCGGTACCGTTCTTCTTCATCCCACTCTCCAATATGGCGTTGGCCTCAGTACAGCCGCAGGAAATGGCTTCAGCTGCTGGTTTGATGAACTTTCTGCGGACCATGGCCGGGGCGATTGGTGCGTCGATTGCAGTCACGATCTGGGATGATCATAGTAAAGTGGCCCGCAGTGAGCTGGTCGGTAAACTGAATGTCGAAGAAACTCAGAATACCTTAATGGCACAGGGCATGAGTTCGGACAGTGCCTTGGGTTATATTTCCAGTCTGGTGGATAAAGAAGCATTAACGCTGTCTGCTAATCACCTATTTTTGATTTTGGCGATGGTTTTTATTTTTGCTGCTTTAATCGTCTGGTTGGCACCACGACCCAAAGCGGGTGTGGGTGGAATGCCATCACATTAATATTTTCCAAAATTAAAAAAAACTGCTAAATATTTAGCGGTTTTTTATAGGATTATAAATCTGATTTGGCCCGTTTTAAGGCATTTTGCCATTTGGCCAAATGGGCTTCACGTTCATCGGACTGCATTTTCGGTTCAAAGGCGCGATCTAGCTGCCAGGATTGAGAAATTTCATTTAAATTAGAAAATACCCCTGACTTTAAACCTGCCATCGCTGCTGCACCCCAAGCGGTGGATTCCAGCATTTTTGGACGCAAGACAGGCACATTCAGCAGGTCAGCCTGAAACTGCATCAGCATATCATTACAGCTGGCGCCACCATCGACGCGTAGCTCTTTTAAAGGGTGAGCAATATCCGATTGCATGGCAGTCAGTACATCGGAGACCTGAAAGGCAATCGATTCCAATGCAGCACGGGCAATATGAGCCTTATTGGTTCCTCGTGACATACCACAAAGCAGGGCACGCGCTTCACTATCCCAATGCGGTGCACCCAGTCCGGTAAAGGCAGGAACTAAGACCACGCCGTCGGTATCTTTAACTTTACAGGCTAGCTTCTCTATATCACTGCTTTTTTGAATGATGCCAAGCCCATCACGTAGCCATTGCACCACTGCACCGGCCATAAAAACGCTGCCTTCCAAGGCATAACTGGTCTGTTCCTGTGCCTGCCAGGCGAGGGTAGAAAGCAATTTATTCTGGCTGAGCTGGATATCATGACCGGTATTGAATAGCATAAAACAGCCGGTACCATAGGTATTTTTTGCCATCCCCGGTTCAAAACAGGACTGGCCAAATAGGGCGGATTGCTGATCACCCAGAATACCGGTAATAGGAATCGTAGCTCCTAATAAACCCGGTGCCGTATCTGCAATATGACAATCAGAACTGATGATTCGTGGCAGGACTGAAGCCGGGATATTAAACAGGTCTAGTAGTTCCTCATCCCAGCGTTGAGTATGCAGATTCATCAACATGGTACGGGACGCATTACTGGCTTCGATGATATGCTCGGCACCTTGAGTCAGGTTCCAGATCAGCCAGCTATCAATAGTGCCAAAAGCGACATGACCTTGTTCTGCAAGTTCACGTAAGCCATCCACATGTTCCAATAACCAGACCAGCTTGCCCGCACTGAAATAAGGATCAATCCGTAGCCCGGTTTTTTGTTGTACCTGATCCATCTGGCCTTGCTGTATCAGCTGATTACACCAGTCTGTTGCACGACGATCCTGCCAGATAATCGCTGGTGCAAGAGGCTTCCCATTACGACAATCCCATACCACAGTCGTTTCACGCTGGTTGGTCAGGCCAATCGCTTTAATATCTTTGGCCAGAATCCGGGCAGTAGCAAGCGCCTGTTGTACCACTGCAATTTGCGAGCTCCAGATTTCCTGTGCATCCTGTTCGACCCAGCCGGAATGTGGGGTCTGGATATGGGTTTCGCGTTGAGCTGTTGCCTGAATCTGTCCGTGTTCATTAAAGATGATTGCACGGCTAGATGTCGTTCCCTGGTCGAGTGCCAATAAATAGCTCATAATTTTTTTAAATGCTGACTTGAATTATGAAATATTAGCGCAATTATGTAATCAGGCGCATTCAAAAGTGTATTTGTGTAGAAAATGCATCGTATTTTTTGCCAGTTATGCTATGATGAGCTTGTACTTTGGGGATGTTCTTGGCTTCGACGCCGATGATGAAACTCATAGATGCATGCCGAGAGCGCATTTTCTCTCGTAAATAAAATTTGCATTTAAATAGTCGCAAACGACGAAACTTACGCTCTAGCAGCCTAAGGGCTGCTTGTCCGCATCTCTGAATACTTGTGGTTAGAGATCCCGACTGAAGCGAACGCACACAAGTCCGTATAGAGTCAAGCCTCGGGGCTTTATACCAAATCTAGAGGATCGCACCTTGAACCCTGTTCGTCGGGTCTCTTGGTGTTAAAACAATAGACGATATCTAAGCATGTAGTATTCTCGAGCGTAGTGTTGGCGGACGCGGGTTCAACTCCCGCCATCTCCACCAAGATTCTTCTTATAAAAAAGCCACTTATATAAGTGGCTTTTTTATTACCACATGTTTGCCACATTTTTCATTCCAAGAGCTTTCGATTTCGACATATTTAGGCTGTACGAGTTACGCTAAGTTTCGCAATTTTTTGCTTGTTCTTATCTCCATGCAACCATTTGGTATAGCGTTTGATCAGCATTTGTAGGCTATGCCCATGTTGATCAGCTACAAACATTGGATTGACGCCATCTATGAGCAACATCGTTGCATATGTATGTCTTGCATTGTATGCAGGTCTATGGCCAATTGAACAGGCTTTCATAGCTTCGACTAGACGTATGCGAGGAGGTTTTTCGTTGAAAAAGGATGACTGGTTTCTGGGCAAAGCATTAAGTAATCAGATTTGTAATTATGATCTTTCTTAAATTGGATAAATGATTTTAAAACTAAAGAAGATCTCTCGTTTAAGTAGAAATCTCTAGAAGTATGTGTTTTTGTAAATTTTTTCTCCAATCCATGAACACGGCTTTTGTTTACTTTAAAAATACCCTTGTGCCAGTCAATATCACTTTTTCTTAGAGTAATCATTTCTGAGAGTCTAAAACCTGTCCAGAATGCCAGTTCGAAGTACCAACGATAAAATTTGTCTTTATCATTCAAATTTTGATCAAGCCATGAGAGAAGAATTTCCATTTCTTCTCGTGTCTAGAATACGGGGAGCAGCTCAATCCGCTTTTTAGGATACTAAATAACCCGAAACACAGATAAGAAATTGACTTGAAAAAAAGAGGACTAGAGCCATCAGTTGAGTTACCACATAAATAAAAAATGATAATTTGAATAATAGATTTATCAGTTTAAATAAGATCTATAATAGTGATGTTCTCATATTTTCTGTGAATACCAGATCTCCTGTAAAAATAATAGAGAGTTTGGTAACTTAATTTCATCCGTTCCAGCCTTAAATTAAATTGCTGTTATAGTATGAATTATAATATTTTAATTCACGCATTAAAATGAAAATATTACCTATTATTTCAAGTATTTGCTTGTCAATTTCAAGTTTGTTAACTCAAGCGGAAACCATACCTGAGACTTATACATTATGGGAACAATATTACCAAATAGAAAAAGTTGATCCAGAGCAGGCAACGCGACTTTTGCAGCAAATTAGCGAAAAATCACCGCAAGATCCGAAGGTTTGGAAAACCTGGACCTATCTGGAAATGCGCAAAAATAATAATACCGAAGCTTTAATTTATATTGATCGAACGCTTGAATTAACACCGAATGATGAACAACTCTTGTTGCAAAAAGCCTATCTATTGAACACTGCTCAACGTAATCCCGAAGCTTTAGAAATATTTAAAAAACTGCAAAGTTCCTCAAATCCTGAAACTGCAGTAAAAGCCCAACAGGCAGTACTCAATTTAAGTGGAACAACAAGTGGTCAGACTAAAAATACCTTTACCGATATCTATTTTTCTCCTTCTTTTGAAGGACGTTATGATACTGCCATCTTGCCCTTGAAGCTCCGTTATGGACATTATTGGGGAGAAGAAAACCGTGGCCAGATTTATGGCTTTGCCAGCATTAACAGGGATACCCAATCTACCGGCGGTGCACGACCCGAGATTATTGACCAGAATGCAGCTATTGTTGGTGTTGGAACAAATTACCGTCCTTGGGAATGGCCGCTCTATCTATATCTGGAACTCGGCGGAAGTTATGATCTAATCGATTTAAACCGAGACAAACTCAGAGAAAGCATTAATTTCGGTTTGACCGGTTATCAGGAATGGTATTGGCATGATTCCGAAACTAGTCATAGTCCGGTTACCCAGAAGACTCAGTATTTTGCCGAACTGTATGGCAATGCGGCGAGCTATTCACGTGAAGATTATAATGTAATTGGCGACCTGCGCCTGCGTACCGGTTGGAACTTTAACCGGGATCATGTAGGCAATATCCAGACTTATCTGAAGCTACATACGATTAATGACTCTAATAACGAATTTTATAACAACCTGGCAGAGCTGGGACCGGGTATAGCTTGGCAACCTGCAGACTTCCCGCTCAAGCTACGTATTGAACAGATGTATGGCAAATATGTAAATGGGGCACCTGAGTCTGGAAAAAGAACTTTTGATAATACTCGAGTGGAACTGACTTATTACTGGAGCTTTTAACCATGCCGATTGATCTTTCTTTTATTTTTGGTACTCGCCCTGAACTGATTAAATTAGCACCAGTCATCTTAAAAGCCCAGCAAGATTCACGATTTAGAGTTAGTGTGGTATTTACTGGCCAGCATCTGGAATTGGTACAGGATGCGATCGAGTTTTTCCAAATCAAAATTGATCATCATCTGCAAATCATGCAACCCGGCAAAAGTCTAAATATTCTATTAAGCAAGGCATTGACCGAACTGGATCAAGTATATCGTGACATGCCGAAATGTGATGTAATTGTAGTCCAAGGGGATACCACCACTGTACTTGCAGGTGCTCTGGTGGCCTTTAACTTGAATATTCATTTAGCGCATGTTGAAGCCGGATTACGCTCTTTTGATCTGATGCATCCATTTCCGGAAGAAGGTAACCGACAACTAGTTTCCCGCTTGGCCCACTGGCATTTCGCACCGACTCGACGTTCTGCAGAAAATTTGCGTCAGGAAAATATTCCAGACCAGCAGATTTTTATTACCGGTAATACTGTGGTTGATGCTATTTATCATGCCCGTGATTTAATGCAATCTTCTTCTCAGCAGTCTCAGCAAAGGTTAGAGCGAATGGGGCTGAAATTAAGTGAGCAAGATAAACTAGTCTTGCTGACCGCACATCGACGGGAAAATTTTGGTGAAGGTATTCAAAATATCTGTGCCGCCATCCATACACTATGTCGCCGTTATCCAGAGATGCATTTTGCCTGGCCTGTGCATCTCAATCCGCAGGTATATGAAATTGCCTATCGCGAGTTTCTAGATCATCCGCAGGTACATTTGTTAAAACCTCTGGATTATCCGGACTTACTGGCTGTTTTAGGTGCAGCCTATTTTATTATGACTGATTCAGGCGGTATTCAGGAAGAAAGCCCCACCTATCAAAAACCGGTGCTCATACTTCGGGAGGTAACTGAACGCCCGGAAGTGGTTGAAGCAGGTTGTGGAATACTGGTCGGTACCGACCAGGCCAAAATCGTACAAGAGTTTTCTCGTCTAATGGATGATTCAGCCTATTATCGACAACATGCAGAAGTCGAAAATCCATTTGGTGATGGTCATGCTTCGGAACGTATTTTAGAACAGATGCTGCAAGATTTAACAGTCAGAGCTTAGTAATTGATTTTCATCCACAAATAAAGCCAGAGCACACTGGCTTTATTTAAATAATGTGGACCATCAAAAATATAGACACGCTCGCCAGCATAAGCTTTCAACTGTTTTGCAATTTCCCAAGGATAAGCTGCACGAAAGCCGCCTCCCGGTTTAGGCCGGAAAGCTTCGAGAATAATCACAACTCTTTTGTCACCAACCTGATGTTTAAGGTTTTGATAAATCACCGCCGCTTCTTCGGGGCTGCGCGTGCCTACACCGACGCCATCCTGAAAAAAGACTTGGGCATTATCAGGTAACCAGCTTTCAAGCCAGTAATGTAAAAACCGTGATTTTCGGTCTGCACTATAAATACTGATCCAGACCGGTCGCTGGAACTCGGCAACATAACGCGCCATATTGGCAACTCCATGCCAGCTTGGGTCAGCTTCTACAGGAAAATAATAAGCAGCAGGCTGAACTGGAAGAGAAGTTTTAATAATCTGTTGGGATTGTAAAAAGAGCTGGTCAATATTTTCACGTGCCACAGGTTCCTGAAAAATGCCTGCCAGACCTAAGATAACCTGCTTGGACCAAGGCTGTTGGGCAATTGTTTTCCAATCCGGCTGATGTTGCCATTGTGCTCCAGGGATTTCTTTAAAAAAGGAGCGTCCATCTACAATACTCCATTGAGTGACTAAGGTATCGATACCTAATAAGTGCCAGTTACCAGAGGCATGACTCATCTGGTCAACCTGCCAGAAAATACCCTCAATTTTAGGTGCTGTTACCGCTTTAGCATCTGCACGTGCCATAAAAAACGCAGAGCCAGTAAAAGCCAAGGCAAGAAGTGCCAGTAACACCAGTAAGCCTAAAATCAGGTATTTTTTCATTATTATTCTTCTTTGGTTTTTTGTGCCTTACGAGTTCTGCGCCAGAACAGCAGCCCTATAATAAGCGCAGCAACAATCACAAGAATAATAGCAATAGTTCGCATGGAAATCTGTTCAACTATCGGGGTTTCTGCTTTTTCTATAGCGGTTTGACTAAGTACGGTAAGTTGTCCTTGGGCAGAAATAAACAAGGCCGCAGTATTGTTCGGGATTTTCTGCTGGATTTGCGGCCAGAAGCGGGCAAAATTTTCTACCCCGAGGTTGTTGTCGCTATAAATCCAGAAATTCCCGTTTCTGACGGTGATCAAACTACCATTTGCCGTAGTAGGTAAGTAAAGAATCTGACTGTATTTTTGCAATTCGGATTGATAACGCTGGGCATTCAGCAGGATATTAATGGTTTTAGGTGTACTTGGATTCAGCTGGGTGATATTCAGACCAATTGGATCATTACTGAGCAGCATGTTCTTGGCAACTTGAGCCAGGCTGATCGCAATGGGGGTGGCTATAGGCGTATTCATGGCAATTTCAGAAGTCTTGTCAAAAACTGTAGACAGGCTGATGACTCCCTGTTTCATCTGATAAGGCAGACTAAGCTTGGATTTTTTAGCATCAATCCATAAGGCATTACCCGCATTAGGTAGACAATTATTGCTATTTAACTGGTTATTATTCACCGTCATGTTAAAGCTGTTGGTATAGGGATAATCTGCCCCTACAAATTCAAACTGCCGCTCAACCGGGCTGGAATCCAGTTTTGCCAGACTGGTACTACCTGCGAGTACTTCATTGAGCCAAACCTGTAAGGTCGAGCCTTGTAAGAGTCCGCTTTGCGAACGGAAATTAAGCTGACCCTTTAAAATATCCGTAGCTTCCCAAACAGCAGGAAAGACTAGTGAAATATTTTTGGGAGTATTGTCTAGTTTGAAATCGGAAATGCCCAGATCAGCCAAGCTTTCAAAACGGCGTACACTGGCCCAGTTTGGTCGTGCGACAGGGCCATTTAAACTCGCTGTTGCAGTATTTAGTTGTGCCAGATATTGCTGATTGAGCAGGGCATTGACGGCCATCAATAATTGGGGTTCTGAAGAATATTCAATTGTCAGACTTGGTACCAGGTTAACCTGATTTAAACTCATCTGTGCTGCGGGTAATTTTGCGGCCGAACGCTGAATATTGATCATGAAATCAGGTGCTGATTCAGGAGTGGTATTTAGCCGCCATTGCACAGGTGTCGCAAAATTCCAGGCAGTTGCCAGCCTACTTATCATGGTGGCTTCCAAGAAATTTGCCGTATTAAAACCTAGCAGTGCCTGTACTGGTTCTGGGCGGTTCAATTGACTATTGAACAGGACATCCGGGAGTTGATTTAGCTGCATGCTGTTACGCTGCGATTGGTAACTCAGATTTGGTTGAGTCAAGGTAGTCTGTAAATTGCTTGATTCAAGACAGATATTGGCAGTGCTTTGTCCAGGTCCTGGTTTTTGTAAAATACTGATATCCAGCCGATGAAAACCGCTATCGGCAGGGGGGAGGCTAAAATTTAATGTGCCTTTACCACTCAAATTTTGTTGATGAATCAGCTGATTGTCATACCGGACAATCACCGTACTGCTACCCTGTACATCGAACTGACTGCTGAACTGGACATCCTGCCAGCTTTCACCTTTTCCAACATAAAAAAAGTAAGGCGTAGTTTGCTCTACATGCCGCGCAACTACATCATCAAGCTTCCAGGTGGTCGCATAGAGATGTGCACTAGACAATGCCAAGATAAGTGAAGACATTAATCTCAAAGGAGCTGTTTTTATGTGCATGATCATTTTTTTTCCTTCTTTCGTTCTGTCTTGTACCAAGTAATTCCCTCACCCTTGATTTTGCCTTTTAACATGTCCCAGGCGGCTTTAAAGACAATCAGGAGAAATACCTGTGAATAGGTGAAATAGGCGATAAAGGCATAGAAGTAAAATCGTTTAGGCATTTCTTTTTCCAGACTGAGGGTGAACCAGATCTGGACCAGATAAAGAATAAAGGCCAAAATAAAGAGTAAGGTAAATGGACCGGGAATCGTGGTACCATCAATACCGAGTAGGCCAACCACCAGCGTCATATGACTTAAGAACAGGGCTGGCAGAAAAATGATGTAACACATAATATTGTTGCCGATCTCCATTCCGATTGGAAAAGGATGCCGGAGCGCTGTTCTTAAATATTTACGGGTTACATAAAAGTTACCTTGAGTCCAACGCGAGCGTTGTTTGATAAAAATATTTAGGTCGCCCGGATCCTGTTGCCAGCCTACGGCATAAGGCACCCATTTAATCCGTTTATGTCCCAGAAAAATCCGGTAACTCATTTCGGTGTCATCGACCAAGGATTTTTCGTCAAATCCGCCTAGAATATCGAGTGCATCTCGCCAGATCACATAATTGGTTCCCATTAGGGTAGAAAGACGGAAACGCAGCCAGCGTCCACCCTGAAAAATCCACTGGAAATAGATAAACTCGATAGCGATAAAGGTACTAAGGGGGCTGTCTTTCCAGTTGCGGGTACGAACTTTGCCATTCACTGCGACCAGACTAGAATCTGCCAGCAAGGTCTGGGCAATCAGCCGTACACAATCCGGCTCTGGCGTACTGTCCGCATCATAAACCGCAATCAATTCTCCGCGGGCGTGTTTGAGTCCGTTATTCAAAGTTCTGGATTTACCTTTACCACCTTGACCTTTAGGCACATTGATGACCCGAATGACTGGAAATTCGGCAGCCATACGATCCGCAATTTCCTGGGTATTGTCTTTAGATGCATCATTAATCAGCAGTACTTCATAGCTTTCAGCCGGATAATCCTGTGCAGCTAGAGAACGTAAGGTATCTTCAATCACCAGTGCTTCATTATATGCCGGCACCAGCACACTCAGCATGGGCCAACGTTCAGGTATTGGTAAATTGGTCAATTCCTGACTTGCCTGAATCGAGTAACGCCAGGCAGAAAAGCTGAGCCAGGCCCAAAAGGCCTGTGGAATCCAGATCCCGATAAAGCCGGTAATAAACAGAATATCGATCATGCTCATGATTTTTTGAACCTCCGCCATAACATGGTGATCAGGAGGATGAGCATTAAGATAACGATCACAACAACGGATGCCCAGGAAGTTGAGGTACCCCAGAAGCTTAATAAATTAGGGTAATGGGTCGAGAGCACCAGGTGTAATGGCAAGATGATGATTCCTGCTGAGAGCAAGATATAGCCGAGTAGATTGGTATGCACCCGGTTCATTTGGCTGTCAAAGCGCGTATTTAAAAAGGTCCAGGAAATTCCCAATTCAGGATAAGCAATCTCACTTTCGGCAAGTGGCACCTGAGGATTCAGGATAATTCCAGTACCATTGAAAGCAGTTTGTGGGTAGGCGGTGTAAAATTGTTGCTGACCAGATTGAATTAAACGGGCGGGTAAAGGCAGTTGTCCATGATTGGCCTGAATAATGTAAAGCCCCGCAGGTAAAGTTTTGAGATTCGGATTCCAGCCATCCTGTATATAGGCCGCCATGGGACGTAAACCTGCACTAGTGGCGAGGGTCGCAAGTCCGCGAAAACGCTTTGGTTCGATGCTGCTTAGATCAAGAATCGGGATAGCACCGTCCGAAACCTCCTGTTTGATCTGAAAGTAGATTGACGGTTTCATGAAATTTTCAGGAATGATTAAACCCGGTTTAATACCCTGATTTTTCATGTTTTGATAAGTTTCGTAGTGTATTTGATCAAAGCTAAATACCGGCCATAACTTCCTGGGAGCTGGGAAATAGGCTGGAATTTGCTTAATATCTGAGGAATCTTGCTGCTGAGCCGGATCGGCTGTTTTAAGCTTACATTGATAATATTGTTGATAATAAGAACTCAGTACCGGGTCAGGCAGCGTATTGACTGAAACGATCAGACCGCAGACATGCAAAAAATGACTCATAGGCGTTCCTCCAAGGAGGGTCGGCCCTGATGATGGGGTAGATGAGTAATCTCTGTTTTAATCAGTTCAATCTGTCTGATTTTTTCAATCAGTTGTTTGGAAATAGTAGATTCTCGATCGGCAATCATAATTACACGCAAGACCGAGAGCCGACTATCAGTAAAGGAAAAATGAGGAACTTGGAACTTACTTTCCAGCACATGGATAATTTTTTGTTGCAACAGTTTTAGTTCATCCACCTGCAACATATCTCTTAATAAGTTATGGTTGGTAATTTCTATATAAATTTCATCATATTGAGGAATCAGATTCAGATTTAGCATATTCTGAACCTGAGTTTGGGTATAGGAATAAGTACTAATAGGTAATGTTTTATGGGTCAGATTTTTACGATAAGTATCCAGTAAATTGTCTGTTTTCCTATTAGTCGACATCATTTCATAATAAATACTGAGTAGAAGTGGTGCGACAGGTAGAATAAAAAGCTGCAACAAGCGAGTATTAATATCCATGCTATCAGTCTGGACACTAAATAGAATATAAATAAAAAGAATAATAAAAATGACAATACTTAATACAACGGACTGAACTACATTTAAAAAGCGGCCTAACAGAATAAAGCCAATTAGAAGAATCCAGCTTCCGACTAGTTCCGTACGTACCCATTCATAGCCAATTAGTCCTATAAATATAACTATGACCATGGGTAAAAAGGTGATGGTTTGATTTGTCCTTACTAACCAATTTTTTTCCATTAAAATAATTATTAAAAATAATAATTTAGGATAATAATGAAATGATTACATGAATAATGTATAAAAAATATATATTTTTTTTTCAAAGTTTAAGTTAATAATACTTTTTGTATAGAAAATTTTTATTAATAAGATAAATATTGTTAATTTTTTGATTAAATCTTAAATACTTATACGTAAGTATTTGTTCTTATATAACTAATAATGAATCACCTTAATCTTAGATATCTTTCACTAGTCAGAAAATGAACATTCTTTCGCTGAGGATTCGTAGGTTATTTTCTTGATATCAATGCATAATCTACAAATGAAAATACATCAATTCAAAGAAATTTCTGAATCACATTTTAAGCTATATACACATCTCTTGGTAAATCTTTTATTTAAGGTGGACTGCTCCCAGTATCCTAGACACGAGACGGCCTCATTTTGAAGCTGCTTCGAATGCTTCTGGACTCATTCCGTCTAGATGCGAATGACGCCTGATTCGATTGTAAAACATCTCGATATAATCAAACACATCTGCACGCGCCATTTCTCGTGTTTTATAGATCTGCTTTTTAATTCTTTCCTTTTTAAGCTGCTAAAGAAAGATTCTGCAACAGCATTGTCCTATGAGCAGTATACTGCGTAAGGCCACGACGACTCATACTCGGGACCAAGTTATGCTTCTGACAGAATTTCTGCCAGCCTCTGCTACTATATTGTGAGCCTTGGTCTGAATGTATGAGCACAGGTTCATTTGGCCTACGTCACCATATCGCCATAAGAAGTGCATCCAAAACGATATCCTTAGCAAACGTAGGTTTCATTGATCAACCGATGACTTTCCTTGAATATAAATCGAGAACCACAGCCAACCAGCCTTGCCAGGTGCGTATGTAGGTAATATCAGTTACCCACGAGGTATCAGGTGTGTTTCTTCAACAAATTCTCGATTTAAATGGTTAGGTGGCACAATCTGAGGACGACCACGACCATAGCTTTTATACTTCTTATAACCTCGAATAGCAGAAATGCCATTGTTCTTCATGATCTTCAGCACACGATTAGGCCCACAGCTTTCACCTAGCTCTTTAAGGTCCAGCGTGATGTGAGGATAACCGTAGATGCCATAACTGGCATCATGAGAAGAGCGGATGAGCTGCAATAACCGCTTATCTTCAATACTTCTGCCTGATTCGGGTTCATGCAACCAAGCATAGTAACCAACACGAGCGATCTTAAGAACCCTGCACATCGTTTTGATCTTAAATTGATGACTGTATTTCAGGATAAACTGATACTTTACTCGGGCAGGCTTGCAAAGCGGCGTGAAAGCAGTGCCTTCACTTTAAGATGTCCCGTTCCTCTTCAGTCTGTTTAAGCTGACTTTTAAGGCGAAGGATTTTTTTTTCTTTGCCTCGAGCAGTTCATGTTCATCAGAGCTGTTGCGTAAAGGTTGTACCGCCTTTAGCTATTTATAAATGCTGTGTTGTAATACGCCTAAACGTTCTGCGACATCAGTGACAGAATATCCACGTTCAGTAATCAATTTAACAGCTTCATCTTTAAATTCTGGGGTGTATCGTTGTCCACTCATAATGTTCTCTCCTATACAAAAAGAATAGACGATATTTGTCTAAGAGAGTGGTGGCTATTCACAGGGCTATTACCGAACAGATTGATTGCTTGAGACATAGACAGGGTGAAACCTTGGTTTATAAGTTTAGTACCAATCCTACGTTCCTACCACACTATGAAAAGATCATTAAGATGATTCGCTTCCTTAATTTGATTCAAGAAGTGCATGAGAAGCTGTTAGAGAGCAAGGCTAGCCCGAATGAGCCTACAATTGAGCTTTTAATGCTTAATGGTCATCAGAACTAATTAAATAGAAGAGACCACCCTAAGGTAGTCCTTATAAATAATCGGGGGCATTGATGCAGATATTGATGCCACATTTTTTGCCACACTTTTTAAAAAGTCTATCACAGACTATCAAATGAAATTAAGTAAATGATTTAAAATACAAATATTTATATTTGAAAGGTTGTGATAGTGTTAAGCTTTAGTGGGTTCAACTCCCGCCATCAAATACGATTAAATTTATTGCTCTTTTAAAAAGCTATTATTCATTAAAACCAGAGTCGATAAAAAGGTGTATATCTAGAAATTCAATCTATCTTTTTTATCATTCTCTTGAGTAGCTTTACATCTTATATTGTATATACCTAACATACTGCTATTAAAAAATATATTAAGGGTAATGAGTGGAATTAAAACAGCTAAAATATTTCGTCACAGTTGTAGAGTCTGGAAGCCTAGGTAAAGCTGCACAGAAACTAGATGTTGGAACATCTGCTTTAAGTCAGCGAATTGCTAAACTAGAAGATGAATTATGTACTCGTTTATTACGTCGTACTTCAACAGGGGTTACACCAACGCCAGCAGGATTGGCTTTTTTTAAACAAGCACAGTTAGTCATTAGACATGCTCAATATGCAATTGAAGCTGCACATTCTTCACGGTTGACTGGTCATGTCAGTGTCGGATTTTCACCTAGTATTGCTTCAGTACTTGGTGTGCCTTTAATGAAACTGATGGCCGAACGCTATCCAGATATTAAAATTCACCTAGTTGAAAGCCTGTCTGGTAATTTGACTAACCTGGTTAACTCCCGTCAGCTCGATATTGCGATCATTTTTACTCAAGATGTTGATTCTCAATGGTCTGTGCAACCTTTGCTTAAGGAACAGATGTTTTTAATGGCACAACCTACGCTGTTAGAACAACACGGTTTCAGTGACTGCATTGCCAATCAGCAAATTGCGTTTGAAAAAATTCATCAGTTACCTTTAGCATTACCAAGCAGGCGCCACGGTTTACGCAAGTTTTTAGAACAGAAAGTTGAGCTGCTCAATGTGGATCATGAAATTGACGGGCTACACTTATTAATGAACTGTGTTAGTCAATTGAATATGGCTACTATACAGCCGGGTAGTGCCTATTTTGAATATCTACGTTCAGACTTATGTTTTCTTAAAATTATTTCTCCAGAGCTGGACCGGATTAATTACCTCACTAGTATCTCTGAAGAGGAACTTTCTCCTGCGAGCCTAGCCACTAAAGTGGCGATAAAGTCCTGTATTAAAGAACTAATCAATAATGATCTATGGCCAAGTGCTGAGTTATTAGACTTTTAGCCTATTTAGCCACAATAAATACCTCTTTAAACCACCATGCTTACGATGTCTTCCCATATGGGCTTAAATTGAGCCAAATTCGAAAGGGAAGACATCGAATGCATGATGTAATTGTGATTGGCGGTGGGAATGCCGCATTATGTGCGGCTTTGACAGCACGCGAGGCAGGTGCGTCAGTATTGCTTTTGGAAGCAGCACCAAAAGAATGGCGAGGTGGGAACTCACAGCACACACGTAATTTACGTTGTATGCATGATGAACCGCAAGATGTTTTGGTAGATGCTTACCCCGAAGAAGAATATTGGCAAGACTTATTAAAAGTAACGGCTGGAAAAACTAATGAGCATCTTGCTCGGTTAGTAATTCGTTCAACTGCAACCTGCCGTGACTGGATGCGTAAGCATGGCGTGAATTTTCAACCACCTTTATCTGGTGCATTACATGTTGCACGTACCAATGCCTTCTTTATGGGCGGAGGTAAAGCTTTAGTCAATGCTTATTTTAGAAGTGCACAAAACCTCGGTGTTAAGATTCGCTATAACACTAAAATTACCAAGCTGATCATTGAAGATGGTGAATTTATTGCAGCGATTGCAGAAGATGGTACACGTTTTGAGGGTGCAGCCTGCGTACTTGCTGCGGGTGGTTTTGAATCGAATCGCGAATGGTTAAAAGAAGCTTGGGGCCAAAACGAAAATGGCGAATGGCCAGCAGATAATTTTATTATACGTGGTACCCGTTTTAACCAAGGCAATCTACTCAAATTCATGATTGACCAAGGTGCTGATATTATCGGTGATCCATCACAATCGCACTGCGTTGCTGTCGATGCACGTGCTCCACTTTATGACGGTGGCATTTGTACTCGTATTGACTGTGTATCTTTAGGGGTTGTTGTCAATAAAAATGCAGAGCGTTTTTATGATGAAGGCGAAGATTTTTGGCCTAAACGCTATGCGATTTGGGGGCGGCTGGTAGCTAAACAACCAAACCAAATTGCCTACTCAATTATTGACTCAAAATCAGTAGGCCGTTTTATGCCACCTGTATTTGAAGGCACAAAAGCGAACACGATTAAAGAGCTGGCACAAAAGCTCAATCTGGATGTGGCAACATTAACTAAAACTATTAGTGACTATAATAACGCCTGTGTCGAAGGTGATTTCAATCATACCGTACTCGACAACTGTCACACCGAAAACATCACCCCTGCAAAAACTCACTGGGCTGTACCTCTAAATCGGCCACCATTTTATGCTTATGCACTACGTCCTGGTATTACTTTCACATACTTGGGATTGAAAGTGGAAGATGATGCAGCCGTACGCTTTAACAATGTGCCTAGTCCAAACCTATATGTTGCTGGTGAAATGATGGCGGGTAATGTACTTGGTCAAGGGTATACAGCAGGTGTGGGCATGTCGATCGGAACCACCTTTGGACGTATTGCCGGTAAAAATGCGGCAAAATCTGCATTAAAGCAGGGAGCTTAAAACATGAATTCCACTGTAAAAACTATGATTCCTGTAGTGCAGTTAACAGCAAATGAAGAGCAGGTAAAACAAGCTTTACAAATCTGTAATGCATGTCGTTATTGCGAAACTTTCTGTGCAGTCTTTCCTGCAATGACTAAACGTCTTGAATTTACCCAAGCAGATATTCATTACATGGCAAATCTATGCCACAACTGTGGTGCCTGTTTGCATGCCTGTCAATATGCTCCACCCCATGAGTTTGGAGTTAATATTCCACAAGCGATGGCGCAAGTCCGTCTGGAAACCTATCAAGAATTCGCAGTGCCAGCTTCTTTTGGTGCAATTTATAAGAAAACTGGCATTGCTCTTGTATCTATAATGAGCGTTATTTTCTTCCTGCTAATGTTAGCAGGTGTATGGATGAAAGGCACAAATTTATTCGGTCAATACCAAGGTGATTTTTACGCGATTTTCCCACATAACTTCCTCGCAGTACTGTTTGGTTCGGTATTTATTACGTCCATTGTGCTGTTGGGCTTGGGGGTAACAAAATTCTGGAGACAAACTTCAAAAATTATTCCAGAAGGCGTGGCAAAACCAGACATTCTACAAGCCTCTAAAAATGTACTGACCCTAAAATATCTGGATGGTGGGCATGGTAAAGGCTGTAATGAAGAGGACGATCGCTATACCCAGATTCGTCGTGTATTCCATCATTTCACCATGTACGGTTTTTTACTCTGCTTCTTAGCAACCAGTGTCGCAACTTTCTATCACTATTTCTTAGGTTTGGAAGCACCATATGGCTATACCAGCTTACCTGTGATTTTAGGAACTCTCGGTGGCTTAGGTTTAGTGGTTGGTCCAATTGGCCTGCTATACCTGAATATTAAACGTCATCCTCTGCATGGTGATGTAAAACAAAAACCAATGGATCGCGGTTTTATCTTCTTGCTGCTGCTGATTAGTATTACCGGTCTGGCTTTATTGGCCTTCCGTGATACCTCTGCGATGGCTTTACTACTGATCATCCACTTGGCAACTGTAATGACCTTCTTCCTGACTATTCCTTTCGGCAAGTTCGCCCACGGATTCTACCGTAGTGCGGCCTTGTTAAAGTTTGCAGTTGAAGAGCGTGTTGCAAAATATCGTGCAAAAGCTAAGTAAAGATTCAAGCACCCAAACCAGAACAGGACCATGGAGGTCAATGATGGCTATAGGTAAGAGATTTAAGAACTCAAATGGACAAGTAAGTTATAAGGAAGTAACAATGATGAAAAATCTAAAATTACTCGCAGTAGCATGTACCAGTTTAGCAGTCGTAGGATGCGGCACTGGCAATGCATCTAAAGAACCTGGTCAGCCAAAGCGACCCGAATGTATCGCTCCAGCTAAACCAGGTGGCGGTTTTGACATGACTTGCAAGCTTATTCAATCAGGTTTTAAACAGACTGAAACACTGAAAGACCCAATGCGTGTGACTTATATGCCAGGCGGTGTTGGAGCAGTAGCTTATAATAAGATTGTAAATAACGACCCGGCCAATAATAATGCGGTGGTTGCATTCTCTACTGGTTCACTATTGAATCTGGCGCAAGGTAAATTTGGTAGTTTTACGGTAAAAGACGTGAAATGGCTGTCTGGTGTAGCAGTAGATTATGGTTTGGTTTCTGTACATAAAGACTCACCATTAAAAACACTGGATGACCTGATGAAAGCCCTGCAAAAAAATCCGAAAGCTATTAGCTTTGGTGGTGCAGGTAGTGTAGGCGGCCAAGATTGGATGCAAACTGCAATTTTAGCAAAGAAAGCTGGTGTAAATCCTGCTGATATGAGCTTCGTAGCACTTGAAGGTGGTGGTGAAGTTCTGACTTCGCTGCTAGGTCAACATATTCAAGTCGGTGTTGGTAATGTAAGTGAAATCGGTGCCCATCTAGAAGCAGGCAATATCCGAATTCTGGCTGTTTTCTCTGATAAGCGTTTAGAAGGTAAATTCTCCCAACTACCAACTGCGAAAGAGCAGGGTTATGACTTGGAATGGCCTGTAATACGTGGTTTTTATATGGGGCCAAAAGTTAGTGATGATGCTTATAACTGGTGGAAAAATGCTTTCGATAAAATGATGGCAGACCAGAAGTTTGATGCAGTGCGTGAAAATCAGGATCTACTTCCTTTCGAACTGACCGGTGAAGAACTGACTGCTTATGTCTATAAGCAGACGGCGGAAATGCGTCAGTTATCAGAAGAATATAAATTGTCAAAATAACAAACATGCTGAGTTGAGAACCTATATTTCAACTCAGTTTTTTGTTTTGAGGGTAGATGATGAAATCTGAACGTATTCTTACGGGCATCATTGCTGGCTGCGGATTATTTTTACTGATCTATGCTTGCAGTTTTGAAGCTCCAATCTCCTACGATCCAGTAGGGCCAAAAGCCTTTCCAATCTTACTAATGGCTTTAATTACCGCATGCGCAGTCTATCTGACCGTACGTCCGGCCATCATGTTTGAACCAGTTGAACTGGGTTGGACCAAACATTTGCTGAGCAAATTAGTGATCTGTGTACTGACTTTAACCGTGTATGCAGTTATTTTTGAGTGGTTCGGCTTTATCGTTGCGACTTTACTCATGACCATTGCAGTAGGCAAGCTTTTCAATGGCAAAACGATTCCAGTGGCAATCACAGGTCTGGTACTCAGTATGTGTACTTACTACCTGTTTGACCGGGTACTAGATGTGCCATTACCACTCGGATTCTTCGGTTAAGGATGACAACGATATGGATATATTAAATTTTTTAATGATAGGATTTGAAGTTGCTTTACAGCCGCAAAATCTCCTCATTGCTTTTATTGGTGCATTTATTGGAACGATTGTCGGTCTATTGCCGGGTTTAGGTCCGATTAATGGTGTAGCCATCCTGTTACCATTTGCCTATGCACTCGGTTTGCCTGTAGACAGTGCATTAATCTTATTGGCGGCAGTTTATTTAGGATGTGAATATGGTGGCCGTATTTCTGCAATTCTTCTGAACGTACCGGGTGATGCGGGTGCGATTATGACCACGCTGGATGGCTATCCACTAGCACAGCAGGGTAAGGCGGGCATTGCACTATCGCTGTCATCAGTAAGTTCTTTTATTGGAAGCACTGTTGCTTTCATTGGGATCGTATTGTTTGCACCATTATTGGCAAAATGGGCGATTGCGTTTGGACCAGCAGAATACTTTGCATTGATGGTATTTGCTATTGTCTGCTTAACTGGACTAGTTAGCACACAGCCATTTAAAACCTTGATCATGGCACTCATGGGCTTGGGTTTATCAACTGTTGGTATGGATGCTATTACTGGTGTATATCGTTTTACTTTTGATAGCGTAGGCCTAAGCGATGGTATTGCCTTTACTACCTTAGTCATTGGCTTATTCAGTATTAGCGAAATTTTATTACTGCTAGAACGTACTACTATTGGCAAAGTTGTACTGAAACAAGGTAAACGCTCCCTGTTTAACATCAAAGAATTCTTTAGCGCATTGGCTACTATTATTCGTGGTTCTCTGATCGGATTCTTCTCTGGAATTTTACCTGGCGCTGGTGCCACTGTAGCAAGTGCTATGGCTTATACTACTGAACGTAAAATGGCACGTGATAACAGCCAGTTCGGTAAAGGGGATTTACGTGGTCTGGCAGCGCCGGAAAGTGCCAACAATGCAGCAGCTTGTGGTTCATTCGTACCAATGCTGACTTTAGGTGTACCTGGTTCGGGAACAACTGCGGTCATGATGGGTGCATTAATGATGTATAACATTACTCCAGGCCCACAACTCTTTAGTGAACAGCCAACACTAGTGTGGGCACTGATTGCATCTTTGATGATTGGTAACATTATTCTGCTGTTCTTAAACCTTCCATTGGTTGGCTTCTTTGCCCGCCTGCTAAGTGTGCCAAGTTACATTCTGATTCCAATCATTGCGACTGTGAGCTTCGTCGGTGTATACGCCATTCATTCCAATATCTTCGACCTGTTGTTATGCATGGGCTTAGGTGTGGTGGGTTATGTATTAAGAAAATTTGATTTCCCGTTAGCACCACTAATTCTGGGCTTTGTCTTGGGTGAATTGATGGAGTCAAATTTACGTCGTGCCTTATCGATTTCTCAAGGTGAACTTAGTATCTTATGGAGCAGTAATATCAGCATCGGACTTTGGGTCATGTCCGCTTTATTACTAATCCTGCCAATCGTACGTAAATACCTGTTTATCAAAAAAAATCAAGCTTAATTGGACAACAATAATGATCAGTTTATGCTGATCATTATTGCTTAGGATTATGAAAACAATAATGTTAAATGCCAAAGGATTGGCCATTGCCCTGATGGGGGCAGTTCTTGCGAATTATCTGCATATTCCCTTGCCATGGCTGCTAGGACCATTGCTCGCTGCATTATTCATGGGCAGTATCGGACAGCCATTGTCCTGCCATCCTCACTGGCGCAAAGGCGGACAGATTATTATCGGCATGGCACTTGGACTGTATTTTACACCGGCCCTAGTACAGGCTGTTGCTGTATATTGGGGATTTATTCTGATCGGTATTCTATGGTCACTGGTTCTTGGCTCCATGTTGGCTATTTTGCAATATCGGATTAATGGATTGGACTGGGCCACTGCATGGTTTTCTTCAGCGATTGGAAGTGCCAGTGAAATGGTCAATATTGCTGAACAATACTATGCCCAGGTCGATAAAGTGGTGGCAGCACATAGTTTGCGAATTGTACTTCTAGTTGTACTTGTCCCAATTTTTATAGGACTTTATTTTCAGGTTGAATGGTCTAATCTGGTTGTTCAGGACACTGAACGTTATGGATTTGTTCAAGTAGTACCGCTTTTTTTACTCGCTTTATGCGCCGGCAAAATTTTTCAATATTTCAATCTCCTTAATGCCTGGATTTTAGGTCCACTGACGATCATTAGCCTTTTATCATTTTTCGGCATTTTACAATTTCGCTTTCCAGAATGGTTTATTGCCTTAGGACAACTCTTTATTGGATGGTCGTTAGGTAGCAAATTTCCATTCAGTTTCTTAAAAAACAGTAAAAAATTTATTGGATTGACTGTTCTATTTAACTTATTGGCATTGGCACTATCCATTATCTTTGCCCTGTTGTTGATTCGCTTAAGCCATGCCGATGCCCAGATTTTGATTCTAGGGCTGTCTCCCGGTGGAATTGCTGAAATGTCCTTAATGGCTAAAGCCTTGGGGCTTACCGTACCGATTGTGGTAGCTTTTCAGCTTTCACGCCTGATTTTTGTGATTTTAACTACTCGTTTTTTTTATCAACGCAGTCTGCAACTGCTTGCTAAATCTATGGATAAATCTTAGGAGATAGATCACTGTGAATAGTGATGTGTATGGACGGATTTCTTATGCAGATTGGCTCTATCAACTGCAACACGATGGTTTGCTTCTAAAATATATCCCACATCAGGATATTCAGTTGTGCACAGAAGCAGTTAAAAATAATCCTAGAGCACTCAAGTATGCACAAGTGCAAAATGATGAAATGTGCTTGCTAGCTGTTACAAGCTGTGGCGATACACTCAAATATGTCAAAAATAAAACTGATCAAATCTGCCTGAAAGCTTTAGAAAATGAAGGTTTAGCAATTCGCTATATTAGTAGTCCAACCGAACAGATGTGTTTAACTGCAGTTAAACAAAATGGCTTTGCACTTAAGTATATTCGACAACAGAATGAATTTCTCTGTAGTACAGCTGTTTTTAATAATCCCTATGCGATTAAGTATGTAAAGGATAAAACTCAGGAAATATGCCTATTAGCAGTTCGAGCTGATGGGAATACATTGCAATATATTCCTAGACCCACTGATTTAATTTATGAAGAAGCCGTCAAATCTAAACCCGAAGCAATTAAATATATTCATAATCCAAGTGAGTATATTTTAAGACTTGCTCTAAAGAAAAAACTCTATGTTATTCAATATGTAAAAGATTGCCATGAAGCTGTCTGGCTAGATGCGATCCAAAAGAATTCATCAGTCATCAAATTCTTAAAAAATAAAAATGAAAAATTAATGATTCATGCCACTCGGCAAAATCCCATCTCTATTAAATATCTAGACGAACAACCAGA
Organism: Acinetobacter sp. YH16031; assembly: GCF_013417335.1. Classification (NCBI taxonomy): domain Bacteria; kingdom Pseudomonadati; phylum Pseudomonadota; class Gammaproteobacteria; order Moraxellales; family Moraxellaceae; genus Acinetobacter; species Acinetobacter sp. YH16031. The sequence continues at coordinate 2,602 of NZ_VPED01000003.1, read as the reverse complement.
ACATTTATCCAGATTAGCTATTTCTCTGGATTACGAAGCTATTGCAGTAGTGAAATACCAAACAGAAAGCCTGTGTTTGTATGCGCTTTCAAAATCCAGGAATGCGATTAATTTTATTAAGCAAAAATATAAAAGTGAAGTTGTGAAAAACAAATATCTGGAACTGTATGGAGGATAGGACAAAAAACTGATTTTAGTTTTTATGGATGTAAGTATACTTATTTTTAAAGGAATAATATGAAATTTTATAATTTGGCTTTTATGCTTTTGGGTAGTACGGTTATTTCTACGGCATATGCTGAGCAAACAGCACCTACAGAAATTGAGAAATTAAAAGCGGAAGTTGCTGAACTCAGACAAATGCTACAAGTCCAGCAAATCTCAGGGACAAGCAGCGATATACATCCGGGACAAAAATCAAAACCAGTAAATAAATGGTTATCGAGATCTGGTGCAGAAGTTAATCTCTATGGTTTTGTTCGTGCTGACGTTGCCTATCAATTTGAAGGTGCAAAAGGGATGTTTAATAGCATCAATAGCGTAGCGCTAGAAGGAGATGCTAATAAGAAATCTACTGAAGATCGATTGGATTCGACATTAACAACTACCCGTATAGGCTTGGATTTTAAGGCTCCAGTTCAGGATGCTGATATCGGTGGTAAAGTTGAAATTGATTTTCGTGGTGGCTCAGATAAGGATACAGTGCGATTACGTCATGTATATATGACTTATAACAACTGGTTAATTGGTCAAACGACCTCTAATTTCCTGTCTACTGAAACCTCACCAGAAATGCTTGATTTTAATACTCCCCTTGGTGGAGGTACAACGCGTACTCCAATGGTACGGTACACAGATAAATTAAACACTAATACCCAGTATTTTGTCGCATTGGAAAAAGGCAATGATGAAAACAGATTGCCTGTAGCTACAGCAAAATTGAGTCATAAATTTGCTGAGAATGCTGGCTTAGTCACTGCACGAGGTCTCTTACAAGAAGTACGAGTACGTGATCTGGATGATGAGACAGAATTAGGCTGGGGGATTGGCTTAGGAGTGAACTATAAGCCCGTTAATCAGCTGATTCTGAATGCTAATTACTCGCATGTCTCTGGGGATAATAAGTTTTTATTAGCAACCTCGGATAACAAACGCTATATACAACGTGGTAATAATGTAGACCTAATTGATTTCGATGCATTTACATTAGGTGCAACCTATAAATTTACTCCTCAAATCAGAAGTACTGTAGGTTATGGATCGATTATTTATGAGGATAACAATGCCAATGGCAATGATCATCTACAGCAAGGCTGGTTCAATGTCATGTATAGCCCCGTCAAACCAATTACGTTTGGTATGGAATATGTGTATGGTGAACGTGAGACAATTGAAGGCAAAACTGGTAAGGATAACCGTATAGAAGTCATGGCGAAGTATGATTTTTAAATTAAGGATGCTAGGTAGTAGAGTAATGACGAAAGTCATTACTCTACTATATTTATTATTTTTAAGAAGAATTTACGATACTAATTTGATTCGTTTTGTGTGATAGCGCCTTAATTTCTAGTAGAGTAGGAAAACTGAATGGCCTGTAATAAACGTGTACAAGATCGGTTAGAAACAACAAGACATCATCGATGCTGCACGTTTGTTGTTTCTAACCGAAGGGTATGATGCTACTTCAATCAATCGGATTGCGGCCGAAGCCCAAGTAGCTCCAAATACAATATATTGGTATTTCAAAAACAAAGATGAATTGCTAGTGAGCATTTTGAATGCTGAATTAACGAAGTATATAAATGAATACATATTACAATCATCAAAGGATCTTTCTGAACGTTTAATCTGGGTAGTGGATCAACTGCAATTAGTTGATCAATTGGTGAGTACTGTGCATGCCAGATTGAAATTCTCACCAGAATTAAAGGAGTGGTATGAGAGGTTTCATGTCATGGTGGAAGCATTGTTGCGTTTAGAGCTACAGAAAATAGGGGGTGGCCGCTGATCAAATTGAGCCTAGAGTAAAAATAGCTGTCTTCACCATTGAAGGTCTTTTAACTCATCAGAGGCGGGCTGTTTGTGCAGCATTAGTTGCTAACTCTTAAGTTCAATTCCTGCTATAAGACTAGAACTGAGTTAGGTTTTGTGACACAAAGCCCTAAATCAATTTTGAGTAAAAATTAATTGCCACATTTTTTGCCACACTTTTTCAAAAGTCTATCACAGACTATCAAATGAAATTAAGTAAATGATTTAAAATACAAATACTTATATTTGATAGGTTGTGATAGTGTTAAGCTTTAGTGGGTTCAACTCTCGCCATCTCCACCAAGATTCTTCTTATAAAAAAGCCACTTATATAAGTGGCTTTTTTATTGGCTACATGTTTATTTTAAGCGTTTACCAAATTCAGCTTAAGATGAAAAAGTTTTTTAATATTAGCTGATTACTTAAAGTATTTAATTAATCATAAGATCTCTTTCATAAATCAAAAAACGATCTTCTTTTTGGTTAATATTTGCACTCCGGATTTCTTAGCATTCGTGCATAATCTGCGGATGAAATACATCGATTCAAACAAGCTTTCTGATCCTCAGTT
>NZ_VPED01000040.1:0-25499 GCF_013417335.1 Acinetobacter sp. YH16031 | reverse complement strand
TGTTCAAATGGCGATTCAGCGTTTAATTGGTTTTGGGAAAAAAGAAGAGTTTAAGGAAATTTTGGCAATTTTAAGAAAGCAGAATCCTGATAGGATAAGGGTTCTGTGAAATTTGTCGTGTACAGAGTATAATAATAATAATCGAGCATGAGTCTCATACGGATGCTCGGGTCGAAAGGGAATCCCCAGGCGAGTAACCTGTTTGCGGTGATCCATTAGCTGCAGGAGCAGAATAGCATACATCTGGAAGCAAAGCCAGGAAAGCGGCCTATGGAGCTGTGCGGCAGCGCTCAGTAGGCAATTTTTCAAAATATTGTTAAGCCTTTTCTGAGCATGGTATTTTTCATGGTATTACCAATTAGCAGGAAAATAAGCCATTGAATATAAAAGATAAAAATGTCTTGTTTACAATAGAGTGGGATATGTGGAGTCGATTAGTCCAATTTCTCGGTCAAAGCCCAAGGCCTTTTCGGCATTAACCAAGAGTCTGCTTAAGCACAATTTTCTGGTGGGTAATCATAACTTTTGCCTCATTTGTGATGGATTGATCTATCTTGATTCTACTGAATCGGATCATCGGATTGCCAAAGCCGTAGGTGGGCAAGGTGTTCTAGAGAATGGTCTGCTGGTTCATCCCATCTGTAATAGGATGAAATCAGATCTGAGCCTGGAAGAGATTAGAGCGGATTTGTTTGGTGAATTACTGTATTAATCAACAGAGCGATGAGCTCATTTTTGCAGAAGTATCAATGATTAATCACATGATTTAACTTTTGATACATTCAGCCAATATGGTTATTTTTAATTCAGTCCAGAATCACAACCAGAAACTAGCTGTAGTTTCTGAATGACCGTCAAGGTCCTTAGTTTCGCCCATAGATTCCCTCTGTGGGCTTTTTTTGATCAAAAATTGTATAGATGCTCTAAAATAAACCTTTTAGCATTTCATAAGCAATTAGGATTAAGGCTGAGACCATCAGCACAACAAAAATGAGTTCCACTCTAGTTAACAACTTAGTTCCATTTACTTTTCACTTAATTTATATAGCAGTTAACTCGTAGCATAAATGACATAACATGACATGGAAAATAATCAAAAAGACAGAATTTGGATTTTGATCAGATCTGCATGTTTACATGCTTCTACAGCAGCTTTGAATGTTTCACTTAACCTTTAAACTTTTCTTAAAACTAAATATATTTACATATACATTCTAAAATTTGATAGAATTTATTAAAACTTTAGATTCTAAGTGTAAATAATGAGAAGCGCTAATATTCGACGTGATGGCTACTTAAAATTTCTGAATACATGGCAAGACCGTGATGTCATTAAAGTGCTTTCGGGTGTACGTCGCTCTGGAAAATCCACCTTATTGGCGATGTTTCAACAAGACCTAAAAGCACAGGGCGTACAAGCCGAAAACATCATTGCCATCAACTTCGAATTTATGGAATTTGAAGAACTCACCGATTACCGTAAACTACATGATTATGTATTATCCAAAGTTGATAAAAGTAAAAAAAACTATGTTTTTTTAGATGAAATTCAACATGTTACAAATTTTGAGAAAGTAGTCGACTCTTTATATGTTCGGGATTATATCGATTTATATATTACAGGCTCAAATGCATTCTTTCTAAGTGGAGAACTTGCGACTTTACTTACAGGACGCTATATAGAGCAACATGTTTTACCCCTTTCATTCCAAGAATTTAAACAGTGGCATATTGAAAATAATCCGATCATCCAACAATTATCAAATCGTGATTTGTATGCCATGTATACGCGCAGTAGTTTCCCTTATACGCTTGCCATGACTAGCCAGCAGGAAACTTATGATTACTTGCAAGCGGTCTATGCCAGTGTAATGTTTAAAGATGTTATTCCACGTTTGAATACTGCCGATATTAACTCTCTCGAGCGTGTCACAAGATATTTGGCAAGCGTGACAGGCTCAGCTATTTCCATCAATAAAATTAAAAATACCTTTGTTTCAAGTGGGGTTAAAATTTCATTTGAAACAGTAAAACGCTATATTCAGGGCTTACAGGACAGTTTGTTATTTTATAGTGCCGCACAATTTAAAGTACGCGGGCGTGAGTTATTACAATCCTCTGAAAAATACTATTTAGTTGATGTCGGATTGCGCCGGATTATGTTGCCTGATGCTAATGCTGATCAAGGTCATATCTTAGAAAATGTGATTTATCTTGAGCTTGTCAGACGAGGTTATACGGTCTATGTAGGGCGGGTTGATGAATATGAAATTGATTTTGTTGCTGTCGATACTTTACAGAATTTAACTTATTATCAGGTGGCATTAGAAACGCTCAATGAGGAGACACTCAGCCGAGAGTTACGTCCATTACAGAAAATTTCTGATTCGTATCCCAAGTATTTGCTTACATTAGACACGATAGGGACTGAAGCGAATTATAATGGTATTGTAAAAATGAGTGCTCTCGATTGGTTGCTATCTGAAAATAAGTAAAGTTGAGGGTAGACATGGATACTATTATTTATTAATTAAAACTCAAAGACTTTTCAGCATTAACCAAGAGTGTGATCAAGCATAATTTCTGCTCCAATTGTGATGGATCGATTTACCTCGACTCGATTGAGTCAGACTATCATGATTGAGCCAGAGTCGCTTACTGAAAGTAGCGAGAATTGCGCTGGAGTTTCTGAAGGATATTAATTCCTTAGTTTGCCCATTCATCCATCTGGGCATTTTTTTTTTGATTAAAATACAATGCGGTTCTTGCTAAAAAATGACGGCACCCACCATAAAACACAATATTCCAAAAATAATCCAAGGCCATATCTTTGCCTTCGGTTGTTCTAAATTCTGAGGATTATATTCCGTGTGTTCTAGCGATGTCGGTTGTGGAACACGGGTCTTTTTAGAGTAAGGTTGGTGTTTAGAGTAAGATAGTCCCGTACCTGGAATGCCGACACTGGTTCGCGTACCTTTTTTCCCAATATTTAGAGAAGCACCAGGTTTGCCAATGCTGGCACTGCTGATGCCTTTATGGGTCAGATTAATTTTAAAACCCGGGAATAATTTAATACTTTTACGAAATCTAAAACCCATATTTCTCTCATTCTAAAACTTAGCTCAATTCACGCGCTATACCAGGATCCATGATCTGCTAGAGATCGTACTTTGACGGCTATCATCAGGATACTAGTATATTTTTTATCTGATGATTGCAATACTACCTTTAAATACCGTCAAAAATATTTACTGTATATTTGCTGTAGGGTAATCTTAAAGCTGCTATTTATTGACTGATTGGTATATGACGACAGATAAGCATGAAGTGCTTCTTCGAATGCGAGCCATCGAGTTGCTTGCTTACTGGGAAGGTCGTTTGGTTACCAATCGTTTGATGAGCTGGTTTGGGCTCAGTCGACAGCAGGCTTCTGCGGATATCAAGCGTTACAATACGCTGTATAACCCCGATGCCTTGATTCATGACCCCTCCGTCAAGGGTTATGTGCCTAAGGCCAGCTTCCAGCCTGTACTGACTACAGCGCATATCAATGAATATCTCAATATGCTCTCGGGCTTGGTCAGTGAATCGCATGCCCTTATTGCGATGCCAGAACCGAATCTTACAGCAGTTCAATTACCTGATCGCAGTGTACGTCCTGAAGTGATTCGGGAAGTTTTGCGTGCCTGCCGCAACCAAAGTACTTTAAAAATGATTTATGCCTCGATGCAGAATCCGCAGTGGCATGAACGCATCATTTCCCCACACACCCTGGTGTATACCGGTTTTCGCTGGCATGTCCGTGCCTATTGCCATCAGAGCAAGCAGTTTAAGGACTTTTTACTCTCCAGAATTGATCGCACACCTGTTGTGATGGCGATTGAGTCAGTAGGCCCTGCTCAGGATCAGCAATGGCATGAAGAAATTGTACTGACGCTGATCCCTAATCCAAAATTGAACTCATCACAACAAGCGCTGGTCGAAAAAGACTTCGGCATGCCTGATGGCAGATTACAGATTCCGGTGAAAAAAGCCCTGGCTCACTATACTTTGCAGCGATATCAGGCCGCGATCACGCTGGCTGAGGCGGATGATGCCTTGAAATATCCCTTGGTACTACAACGCTCAGATATCGAAAAGCTGTCGTCTTACCTGTTTGATCAGGCGTCATAGGAGATTGGCTATGTTAGAACAATTTCATTATGACAGTGACCTGATTGGCGGTTCCCTGATGGTGCGTGAAAGCCGGCTGATCGCGGATCTGTTATTACGAGAAGCGACTCCAGAACAATGGCATCAGGCCATTCAGATTGACAATATTCTGCAAAAAAGAACGCCTGCTTCAGCCCAACGTAACGCCACTGCCATTCGTAAGCGTCTTGAGCGCTTAGAGCCTGATTTCTGGAAAGCTTTGCGGGATGGGGATGATGAGCTGGCGACTCAGGTGGCTTTTTGTGGGGCACTGGAACGCAACCTGTTGCTGCTTGAGTTTATGGAAACGGTGATGAGGGATGCCTATATCTCCCAGGCGCAATACTTGGACAGTTATATCTGGTCAGATTTTTTGGATGAACGCTCACAACGTGATCCGGATATCTGTGATTGGAAAGAGTCCAGCAAGAAAAAAATGGGGCAGGTGGTGTTTCGCATGCTGGCAGAAGCCGGTTATTTAAAAAGTACCCGTAAGCTGGAGTTGCAGCGCGTGATCGTCAGAGCAGAGCTGCGTAGCCTGTTGGAAGAACATTATAAACAACGCATTAAAAGATCTATGGAAGTGTCGGTATGGACGCGTTAGTTGTAGAGGGGCAGCAATGAGTCAAACAATACATGAGCGTCTGAACCAGATTCCAGAGCGAATACTTTCAACCGAGTTTCTCACTGGACAAGGATTGGGCAATGAAATTGGCTTCTGGATTTTTGATTATGCACCTGAAGATGAGTTGAAGGTGCGCGAATATCTGCATTTTCTAGACGGGATGCTGGAGAAAAAACACAGTCAGCTGAAGGTGGTGAATATCAACCTGCTGCAAGCCGTGGTGGATTATCTGTCTGAGCGTAACTTCATCGATAAAGCCATTCAAATGCAAAAAGCCAAAGGCGATGAGGCGCTGCTCAAAGCGCTGAAAGGCCCACTGCATATGGATAAGTTCGCGCCCTATCTGGTGAGTAAATATGCCACCAATGCACAAGATATTGTGTTGATGACTGGGGTAGGGTCGGTTTGGCCACTGTTACGTGCCCATCACTTATTGAACAGTTTGCATTCGTTACTGGGGCATAAGCCAGTGGTGCTGTTTTACCCAGGTTATTACGACGGTCAAGCGATGAGTTTATTTGGAAAAATTCCAAGCAATAATTACTACAGAGCATTCAGATTAGTGCCTTAACACGGCAAATAGAAATAAGAATTCGGGGGAATGGATTGAGATGAACATTAAAGAACTTTTTTATAAGCCATTAGATCGTGCGATTAACGGGGTCGTAAAAGCAGACCAGAATGACAATACTACGGTTTATCAGGAACTCGATGAGTATGTGGTCACCAATGAACTGGAAAAGCATTTTCGGGACTTTTTCCAGTCTTATGGCACAGACCTGAGCGATCCTTCGATTGCCAACCGTGTCGGCGTATGGATTTCAGGCTTCTTTGGTTCAGGTAAATCACATTTCCTGAAAACCTTGTCGTATATTCTGGCCAATAAAGTGGTACGTGATGCGCAAGGTAACGAGCGTAGCGCCGCAGAATTCTTTGATGAAACTAAAATCCGCGATGCATTTATCCGTGCCGATATTGGCAAGGCCGTTAGCCATCATGCCGATGTCATCCTGTTTAACATTGACAGTAAAGCCAGTTCCAATGACGATGGCAATCCGATCCTGAATGTGTTTTTACGTGTGTTTAACGAGTATCAGGGTTTTAGTGCTGACCATCCACATATTGCCCATATGGAACGTCACCTGAGCCAGAAAGGGGTGTATGAACGCTTTAAACAGGCGTTTGAGGAATCCAGCGGCATGTCTTGGCTAGAAGAACGTGACGGATATCAGTTCTATCAGGATGATGTCGAAACTGCGATTTCTCAGGCACTGAATCTATCAGCAGAAGCTGCACACAAGTGGTTTGAGGATTCTGAGCAGACCTTTAGTGTTTCGGTTGAAAACTTCTGTCAGTGGGTGAAAGAATACCTGGACAGCAAAGGACCCCAGCAACGCATGTTGTTCTTGGTCGATGAAGTGGGGCAGTTTATTGGCAGCGATACCCGCTTGATGCTGACATTGCAAACCATTACTGAAAACCTGGGTACGATCTGTAAAGGCCGCGCTTGGATTATCGTCACCTCACAGGCAGACATCGATGCTGTTTTAGGTGAGATGTCTTCTTCCAAAGCCAATGACTTCTCCAAGATTGCTGGTCGTTTTAAAACCCGGTTATCACTGTCCAGTTCCAATACCGATGAAGTCATCCAGAAACGTTTATTACGTAAAACCCCAGAAGCAGAAGCATTGCTCAGATCAGTGTTTGAGCAAAAGGGCGATATCTTAAAAAATCAGATTACCTTTGACCGTTCAGGCCCAACCCTAAAGAACTATGAGGGGCCAGACAGCTTTATCCATAACTATCCTTTTGCGCCGTACCATTTTCAGCTGGTACAAAAAGTATTTGAAGAAATCCGTAAGGTCGGTGCGACCGGTGCACACCTGGCCTATGGTGAACGGTCCATGTTGGATGCGTTCCAGATGGCCGCGAATGCGATTGCTACAGATGAAGTCGGTGCCCTGGTTCCTTTCCACCGCTTCTATACTTCAGTGGAAGGATTTCTGGATACAGCAGTGAAGCGTACCATCGACCAGGCAGGGCAGAATAAGACCCTGGATGGTTTTGATGTGCAGATGCTGCGTACCCTGTTCATGATCCGCTATGTCGATATCATCAAAGGTACGCTGGATAACCTGGTGACTTTGTCGATTGAGAAAATTGATGAAGATAAGCTGGCATTGCGCAAGCGGATTGAAGAGAGCCTGCAGCGTCTGGAAAAAGAGAGCCTGATTACTAGGAATGGTGATGAGTTCCTGTTCCTAACCAATGAAGAGCGGGATATTACCCGAAAAATTAAAGCCACAGACTTAGCGGCTTCAGAAGAAAATAAAGAGTTAGCCAACCTGATCTTTAAAGATTTACTGCGCGATCAGAACAAATACCGCCATCAAGCCAACAAGATGGACTATCAGATTGGTCGTTTTCTGGATGGTCATAGCCTGGATGGCAAGTATGAGAGCGATTTGAAAGTTGAAATCATTTCTCCGCTGGATACGGAATACAACCTCTATACTGAAGCTTACTGTATTGGTAAAAGTACTCAGGCCGAAGGACAAGTCCTGTTTAAACTGGCAGACGATAAACAGTTCTTTAATGAACTGCGCACCTGGCTGAAAACCAATAAATTTATTCGGTTAAATGATGATGGCACTCAGTCCGATATCACCCGTATCCTGGCAGACCGTGGCCGTGAGAACCAGGAGCGTAAAAAACGCCTGCGTGTCCGGGTCGAAGAAATGTTGCTGGACGCGGAAAGTTATGCCTTGGGTCAACATCTACAACTTTCATCTTCAAGTCCAACCACCAAGCTGGATGAGGCTTGTCGTTATTTGCTGGAAAACACTTATACCAAACTGAGCTATCTGCAGGTCTATCAGCAGGATGCCTGGCGTGAACTGAACGCCGTCTTGACTGTGGATGATATGGCGCAGCTCGGATTGTCTCTGGATGGCGGTCAGAGCAATCCCAAAGCCCTACAGGAAGTGGAGCAGTACATTGCACTACGGGCCACCGGTACAGAGCGTATTCTGGTGTCAGATGTGGTGGATCGTTTTGCCAAACGTCCTTATGGCTGGCCAGATGCCGAGATTTTACTGTTGGTGGGTCAGCTGGCTGCGATGGGGCGGATTTCACTACAGTTAAATGGCGGCAGCTTACAGTTAAAAGATGCCTTTGAGCCTTTACAAAACAGCCGCCGTCGCCGTGATGTGTCGATCATTAAAAAACGCCAGACTGATGATCAGGTATTGAAACAGGCACGCCAACTCACCCAAGAACTGTTCTCGGCGATGGGACCAGCGACTGAGAAAGAGCTATTTGAATTCTATTTGCAGCATCTTAAGACTTGGTTAGCCAACTTTAAGTCGTATAAGAGTAAAACTGATGTTGGGCAGTTCCCGGGTAAGAAAGTGATTGAAAAGTCTATTCTGACTTTGGAACGTCTGCTGGCGAATAGCGACAGCTTCGATTTCTTTAAGGCCGTGGTCGAGAACAAGGACGACTATCTGGATCTGGAAGAAGATTATCGTGATATTCATGAATTCTTCAGCAACCAGATGCCAAGCTGGCAACAACTGCAACAGGCCTTACGTCATTTTGAGAAAAACAAACAGGCGCTGGGCAGTGATGAGGTGGCAAAAAAAGCCCTCTCTGAATTACATCGCATTTCCACCCTTGAATCGCCCTATGGTCTGTTAAATAAAGTGGCTGATTTGGTTCGTACAGTGGAAAGCGTCAATGAGCAATTGTTGACTGAGAAGCGCAATCAGGCGATAGAACACATTGATGACAAGATCAAACAGTTAGAAGCCGAGATTAAAAACAGTGGTATTGCCACCGCTGAGCTGAGTAACAAGCTATTACGCCCACTACAACTGCTGAAAACGGATATTGAAGTGGAAACTAGCCTGTCCACCATCTATATGTTGCAAACTCAAACCAGCGTCGAGCGTTTTGATGAAGCCTTGTATGAGTTGGAAAGCGAAGTTCAGGCGGAAATCCAGCGTCAGGCCAAAGCGGCACAACTGGCTCAGAGCAAAGCCGAGAGTGTGGCGAGTTCAGCAACTACAGCCAGCCCAGTTACATCAACACCTGCTGCGAGTCCGGTACAGTCTGTGACAGCCGTAGTGCCACCGAAACCTGTTGTCGAAGTTGATGTCGCCAGCATTTACAGCAAAAGCTCAAGTAGTGTCTATCTGGAAACAGAAGAATCAGTGGATCAGTTTGTAGACGCACTCAAAGCTGAACTGAAAAAAATCGTGAGTGATAAAAAGCGTGTGCGTATCCGCTAACTCGGGTTAGGGATATCGGCATCAGTCATTAATTAAAGGTTTAAAGATGAATACCAGTAATATTAAAAAATACGCACCGCAAGCACGAAATGATTTTATCGCAGCGATGCGCAAGCAAGCCGCTAAATATGGCATCACCGCAGACCGCATTTTACCGGCAGAACAGAAAGGGGACTTGCTGCTGATTGGCGATCAGGTTTTTCCGCTATCAGTCATGAAACCACGTGAGAAGCTGATCAAGCGCATTCAAACCAGCAGTTTTGAGCAGACGATTGATTATATCGCTTATAGCTGGTTTAACCGTCTCTGTGCCATTCGCTACATGGAATGCAAAGGCTTACTGGATCATGGTCGCCGTGTGCTGAGCAGTGCCGATGGTAGTGCAGGCTTGCCGCAGATTCTGGAAGAATGTCTGGACATTGAGCTACCGGGTTTAGATGCCAGCCGTGTGGCTGAACTCAAGCTGGATGGCAATAAAGACGAAGAACTCTATCGTGAATTGTTACTGGCGCAGTGTCATGCGTTGAATCAGGTGATGCCACTCCTGTTCGAACAGGTGTCTGATGAGTCAGAACTGTTATTACCGGATAACCTGACCAAAACCGATTCGTTGATCCGTGATCTGGTCAGCAGTATTCCAGAAGAAGACTGGTCGGATGTGCAGATTATTGGCTGGCTGTATCAGTTCTATATTTCTGAAAAGAAAGACCAGGTGATTGGTAAAGTTGTCAAAAGTGAAGATATCCCTGCCGCGACACAATTATTCACCCCAAACTGGATTGTGAAATACCTGGTACAGAACAGTGTTGGTCGTCTATGGATGATGGCACAGCCAGAAAGTATGCTTGCCAGTGGGTGGGAATACTATATTCAGCCGGCTGAGCAAAGCGATGAAGTCAATGCACAGTTAAAACAGCTGATTGATGTACGGATCAGTGAAGATGGCGATAGCTTAAACCCTGAAAGCATTACGGTACTGGATCCGGCCTGTGGTTCGGGGCATATTCTGGTGGAAGCCTACGATTGCTTAAAAGCGATTTATTTGGAACGTGGTTACCGCAGTCGTGATATTCCACGTTTGATTCTGGAAAACAACCTGTACGGGATTGATATTGATACCCGTGCCGCGCAGTTAGCCAGTTTTGCGCTATTGATGAAAGCGCGTGAGGATGACCGCCGTTTATTTAGCAATCCACCGAAGCTGAATATTATTGCGCTACAAGACAGTCAGGATTTAGATGCAGATCAAATCTGGAAAGATCTCAACTTAAACCAAGCATGGCAAAAAGGCAGTCATGTCGATCTGTTTGGCAATGATCAAAAGGATTTAAGCAGTCCTGAAAATGACGAACGTTTTAAGCTGATTCAGGAAGTTTTAGCTAAGTTTAAAGAAGCCTCAACTTTTGGTTCTTTAATTTGTATGGATAGCCCAGAACAAGATTTTATCGATTTGCAAAATACCTTAGAAGGCTTGGTTATTGAGGGCGATACCTTACAGAAAGCCGCTGCTAAAAAATTATTGCCTTTGGTTATACAAGCAAAACTTTTAGCGAAAAAATATGATGCTGTAATCGCTAACCCGCCGTATATGGGTGCGAATACAATTACAAACTTAAAAGAATTCGCTAAAGATTACTATCCTGATAGTAAATCAGACCTCTTTGCCATGTTTATAGAACGTGGTTTCGATTTTTGTAAAGAATCTGGTGCTAGTAGTATGGTAACAATGCAGGGATGGATGTTTTTAACATCATATCAAAACATGCGGGAAAAATTACTTCTAAATCATTCAATTTGGACTATGGCTCATTTGGGAGCCCGAGCTTTTCCAGAGATATCAGGCGAAGTTGTACAGACTGTAGCATTCGTAGGTCAAAAAAAACATATAGGGGGTGTAAAGCCGGCTTTCTTCAGATTAGTAGATAAAAATCATGAGGAAAAACAATACCTATTAAAAAATAATTTAAATCGCTTTGATACAACCATTCAAGAAGATTTCCAAAAAATACCATGTAGTCCTATAGCATATTGGGTAGGTAATTCTATACGTGATAATTTTGAGAAAATGCCAGCATTAGCGGATATAGCTAATGCTAAAAGTGGACTAACAAGCGGAGATAAACCTAGGTTTGTAAGAGAGTGGTATGAAGTCAATCATACTAAGATCAATTTTGTAGCCAAAAATAATCAAATTAATTTAAATAAATGGTTCCCACATAATGATGGTGGTACTGCAAGAAAATGGTATGGAAACAGAAATCATATTATTAATTGGGAAAAAAATGGATTTGCAATTAAACAGCAGCGTAATTCTACCATTCGAAATCCATCATATTATTTTAAAGCTGGCGTAACCTGGACAGATATTTCGAGTTCTTTTTTTTGTGCAAGATTAGTAGATGAAGGCTTTATATTTGAAAATACAGGTTCTATGGTTTTTTCAAATAATTTAATAACAACATTAGGTTTATTAAATTCAAAAGTTGTTTTCTACTATATGAATCTTATGAATCCTACCTTACATTTTGGAGTTGGCGAAATAAATAAACTTCCATTTGATGTACAAGCAGCTAATGAAGAAAATATTAAGGTTTGTGTTCAATTATCTAAATATGATTGGGACTCCTACGAAACCTCATGGGACTTTACCCAAAACCCCATTATTCGTAGCCAACAGCCAAACTTAGAACTAGCGTTTAACACATGGCAACAGCAAAATACTGACGCCGTGGCTGAAATGAAACGCTTGGAAGAAGAAAACAATAAGCTGTTTATTGATGCTTATGGTTTACAGGATGAACTTACACCAGACGTACCAGATGAACAGATCACTTTAACTCGTGCCGACCGTGAAAAAGACAGCCAGCGTTTAGTCTCTTATGCACTTGGCTGCATGATGGGGCGTTATAGTCTGGATGAACCAGGTCTGATCTATGCCCATGCAGGTAATCAAGACTTTGATGCTAGCCGTTATCAAACATTCCCGGCAGATGCTGACGGTATTATTCCATTGACCGAAATGCACTGGTTTGAAGATGATGCAACGCACCGTATTCGAGAGTTCTTAACTGCCGTTTGGGGGAAAGAGACACTGGATGCCAATATGCAGTGGCTCGCAGAAAGCTTAGATAAAAAAGCCAGTGAAACGGCTGAAGACACCATTCGCCGTTACCTCGCCAGCAAGTTCTATAAAGATCACATGCAGACCTATAAAAAGCGCCCGATCTACTGGCTATTCAGCAGTGGTAAACAGGGGGCTTTCCAGGCGTTGGTGTATTTGCATCGTTATAACGAAAGCACCTTGGCGCGTATGCGTACCGAATATGTTATGCCACTGATTTCCAAAATGTCCGCCTATGCTAATTCTCTGGAAACAGCAAAAGAAAGCAGTGACTCTGCGGCTGAAATCAAACGCATCGAGAAAAAACTGCAAGACTTGCATAAGCAACAGGCTGAACTCAGTACTTTTGAAGAAAAGCTGCGTCATTATGCCGATCAGCGTATTACGTTAGATCTGGATGATGGGGTGAAAGTCAATTATGGCAAGTTTGGGGACTTGTTGGCTGAAGTCAAAGCGATTACGGGGGAGAAATGATGAATGCTTTTTCTCCGGTACTAGACCTTGATGAGGTCGTTGCATGAATTTAAGTCAACTACAACAAGGTCTGGAACAAGCCTTTTATATTGAACAGCACCGGATTGTCTTCTGGTACGATGCGGAACAGTCCTTTAGCGAAGAAGTAAAGGCGTTAAAACTGAATGATGTTCATATTCTGAATATGGCAGAAGAATCCAGCCTTGCGATTAAGCTTAAACTGGAACTTGAGGATCAGCAGGGCAAATACTTGCTGTATTTTCCAAGTCCTGAGCCTGAAACTGAAAAAGACTGGTTACTGGACATCAAGCTCTATTCACGCATCTTCTATGCCGATCGTTTCTCGATTATTTTCAATGAGCTTGGGCTACAGCAACAAAGTTTAAGAGAACATCTGGCCAAACGTGAAGAGTTCCTCAAAGCCAAAGCCCGTCTGAGCGCATTAAAACGTTATACCCAGCCTGATGCAGATGAACAGAATCTGGATATGGCCATGATTGCAGCTGTGGTCAAGGCCGACAGTGCCGAACTCATGCATATCGTTCTGGCACTGGCAGATGAAATGGTACAGCAGAACCTGGCTCTGGAAGTCAATCCAGACTCCTTTGCTGAACTGGAAAAATTCCAACTGGTGCCAGCTTTGGTCACCGCATTACAGGCGGAAATTGGTTATCCAGCATCGGTTGAAGAATTGAATGGGGAAGCACCATTCAAGCTCGGTACGTTCTTTATCCGTTTGATGACTACAGGTTTCTGTGAAAGCCTGGGCGATATACCGCTATGGGCTCAAGAACTGGTGATGTCATCCGTCAGCTCCCGTGCGACGGCTAGAGCCTTTTTGTCGCGCTGGAGAGACAGTTCTAAATACTACCCAACCTTCGATACGCTTTCCCAGACCGTGGCGAATGCACTGCGGATCCAGGAGAGGGTCGGGGCCTTTGATCTGGGGCAGCTGCTGGATGTCATGACCTTTGAAGTGATTGAACAAAAGATCATTGTTGATTTGGCCAGTCATATCCCTGCAGCAACCAAAGCTGAACTGGAACATTTCAGAACGATTATTTCTACCCGTCTGGATGGTTATTGGGCTTCCAAACATAAGGATGATGCAACACGCCGTAAATATCGTACTGTCTATACAGCGTTGCAGGCAGCCATTGAGCTGTTTAGCCTGCGACAGCAGTTTGATGCCGGTTTCTATTTCGACTCCAGTGAAGCTTTGTATAAAGCCTACGAGCAGGAGTTGTATCGCTTTGATATGGCCTATCGCCACTACAGTGCTGCTTCTCAACGCGCTCATGTCGATATCCTGAAAAAACTCGATGAAGAAGTGGAAAATTGCTATTCCTACTGGTTTATTGACCACTTGGCACGCAACTGGGGCGAGCGGATTGAAGCTGAGCAACGCTTGAATGTCTGGAAAATGGCAGATATCCCAAATCAGCAGAACTTCTACGATACTCACGTTAGACCCTTACTCAGTTCCGCAACGAAACGCCGTATTGTGGTGATTATCAGTGATGCTTTCCGTTATGAAGCTGCGGTAGAGCTGCGTGATCGTATCAATGAAAAGCGTTATTCTGAAGCGACCTTGTCTTCACAGCTGGGCGTTGTCCCAAGTTACACCACACTTGGCATGGCCTCGTTGTTGCCGCATCAGACTTTGGAGTACAAAGAGGCCGCAGGTGATGATGTTTTAGTAGATGGGCAGTCCAGCAAAGGGACTGCAGCACGATCCAAAATTCTGGCTGCCTATAATGGATTGGCAGTAACCGCTGAAATGGTAAAAGGCTGGTCGCGTGATGAAGGCCGTGAAGCGCTGAAAGATCATGAGCTGATTTACGTTTATCACAACGTGATTGATGCACGCGGTGACAGTGCCTCGACAGAATCAGAAACCTTTATGGCGGTAGAACATGCTATTGAAGAGCTGACCGAACTCAGCCGCAAAATCTTAATGCACTTCAATATTTCTACCCTGTTGATTACAGCCGACCATGGCTTCCTGTTCCAGCAAAGTAAACTGGAATCTGCGGATCGTTCAAGCTTGACTGAAAAACCTGCCAATACATTGAAGAGCAAAAAACGCTATGTGATTGGGCATGGTTTACCAGAGAGCAAGGAAGCCTGGAAAGGCTCAACCCAAGCTACGGCAGGCACATTATCTGCGACTGATTTCTGGATTCCAAAAGGGGCGAACCGTTTCCATTTCGTAGGAGGCTCACGTTTCGTGCATGGCGGCATCATGCCTCAGGAAATTGTGGTACCGGTACTGATGGTAAAACAGCTACGTGGTGAAAAGGCTGGACAGCGGACCAAGCGTAAAGTTGAGGTCATTTCTACCAAATCCACGCTGAAGATGGTCAATAACATCCAGAAGTTTGATTTGATGCAAACCGAAGCTGTCAGTGAGCTGGTCATGCCAGTGACTTTATCCATTGCCATTTATGATGGGGATCTTAAAGTTTCCAGTGAAGAAACTTTGACTTTTGATAGCACTACCGACTCTGTTGCCGATCGGGTCAAACAGGTCAGACTGTCATTGTCTGGCACTGATTTTGACCGTAAGAAAGATTACTTCCTGGTACTGAAAGACAAAGACCTGAATATCGAGATGCAACGCTATAAGGTCACCATTGATTTGGCATTTACCGATGACTTCTTCTAATAACGAATTAACGATAGAGCGTAGCCTACATGGAATCTGCTAACGATAAAGAACTGGATCAGCTGCTGAATGAACACTTTGCTGGGCGGGTGGTACGTAAGGATCTAACTAAACTGATCAAAGAAGGGGCCAATGTCCCTGTCTATGTACTCGAATACCTGCTGGGGATGTACTGTGCCTCGGATGATCCAGAGATCATTGAACAGGGACTACGTAACGTAAAGACCGTACTGGCTGAGAACTACGTCCGACCGGATGAAGCCGAGAAGGTGAAATCCCTGGTCCGTGAACGGGGCAGTTATAAGGTCATTGATCGGGTGACTGTAAAGCTGAATGAGCGTAAAGACAAATACGAAGCATCATTTAGTAATCTTGGCATCAAAGATGCCGAAATCTCGGCAGGCATCGTCAAAGAGTATGAAAAATTACTTGTTGGTGGTATCTGGGTCATTGCTACGCTCAGTTATTATTTTGAAGAAGGACAGACTAGTTCTCCATTTGGCGTGAGCTTACTCAAGCCGATTCAAATGCCGAATATGAATATGGATGAACTTTTCAGTGGCAGAGCAGCATTAAGCACTGATCAGTGGCGCGAGAGTTTAATCCGTTCGATCGGCATGGAACCGGCTTCGTTAAAAGAGGATGTGCAATGGCACCTATTAGCGCGTATGGTTCCGTTCGTTGAAAATAACTATAACGTTTGTGAACTGGGACCACGCGGTACCGGGAAAAGCCATATTTACAAAGAGTGTTCACCGAATAGTATTTTAGTCTCCGGTGGACAAACGACTGTCGCCAACCTGTTCTATAACATGAGTAGCCGCCGTATTGGTCTGGTGGGCTTATGGGATGTGGTAGCTTTTGATGAAGTTGCTGGTATTTCCTTTAAGGACAAAGATGGCGTACAGATCATGAAAGACTACATGGCCTCAGGATCTTTTGCCCGTGGTCGTGAACAGATGGAAGCCTCAGCTTCGATGGTTTTTGTGGGTAATATTAACCAAAGTGTTGAATCCTTGGTGAAGACTAGCCACTTATTGGCTCCTTTTCCTGAAGCCATGATCGATTCAGCATTCTTTGATCGCTTTCATGCCTATATCCCGGGTTGGGAAATTCCGAAAATGCGCCCGGAATTCTTTACCAACCGTTATGGCTTGATCGTTGATTATCTGGCTGAGTTCTTCCGGGAAATGCGTAAGCGTAGTTTTGCGGATGCCATTGAGAAGTACTTTAAGCTAGGGAATAACCTGAATCAGCGTGATGTGATTGCCGTTCGCAAGACGGTTTCTGGATTGATGAAGCTGCTCTACCCACATGGTCAATTTAACAAAGAAGATGTACGGCAATGCCTGGAATATGCGCTGCAGGTGCGCCGTCGGGTCAAAGAACAGCTGAAAAAAATTGGGGGGATGGAATTCTATGATGTGCATTTTAGCTATATCGACAATGACACCCTAGAAGAGCATTTTGTTTCGGTAAAAGAGCAGGGTGGAGGTGGACTTATTCCCGAAGGTCCTGCTAAACCAGGCTTCCTGTATACCATTGGCCTCAGTAATAAGGGCATGCCAGGCTTATACCGCTTAGAACTTCAAGTCACTAAAGGTTCAGGAAAATTGGCGACATCTGGCTTATGGAATTCAAGTAGTGCCAAAGAACAGGTCAAGATTGCTTTTGATTACTTCAAGGCCAATGCATCCCGGATCTCGGGGGGCAGTAAGGTGCTGGAACATGATTTCCACTTACATGTGGTGGAATTACAGAATACCGGCCCGCTCAGCCATCTTGCTCTGCCAAGTTTAGTGGCTTTCGCTTCTGGCCTCTTAGGACGATCGGTACAAAGTCAGATGGTGGTACTGGGTGATATGAGCTTGGGTGGTTCAGTGACACCGGTGGAAAGTATTGCCGAATGTCTGCAAGTTGCTTTTGATGCGGGTGCCAAGAAGGTTGCTTTACCAATGAGTAGTGCGGCAGATATCCCAACGATTCCTGTGGAACTGTTTACCAAGTTCCAGACCAGCTTTTATGCAGATCCGGTGGATGCGGTGTTTAAAGGGTTAGGGGTGGATTAATTTCATATCTGTCTGGAAGAGTTACAGTAGATTGTTTTAAATTCAGTTTCTCAAGTTAAACACCATGTTGTAAAAGCATAATACTGCCTCTTTTAAAGAGCTAGTATTTTAGGGGGGATTACCCTTCATTTTTTTTTGATCAGATATCTGTTGTACTTTGACAGGATTTTGTTGATCTAAATATTTTTGATACCAAACACGCAATGTTTCAGGAGTACAACCGATTTTAGGATCAATAGCTGTGATTGCTGCCCAAGTAGAAGGATAATCTTTTTCAGATTCAATCAATAATTGAACCGCTCTTTCTCTGATTTCAGGGGGCAATTTTACTTTGCCATTTGTAAGGTAAAAGGGGTCAATTTTAGAATGCCGTTGACAATGTATCGCCTTTTGAGTTTGAAGCAATGTACAATGATAAGATTAACCCGTTAGGTCAGGTGGCCTAACTTAAATAAAAAGTCTCCGACAAACCCGGTACGGTTCACTATCTATTGTTATTCTTACCTGAAATTGATGTGAGCTTATAGAGACAAGGTAAATTTGCAAAAGTGCCGGCTATTCAGTGTTCATTGAATGTTTAATTTAATTTATTAAGCTTGACCTTGGAGTGGCTCTAAGCCTTATACTTGGTACAAATTTTTCGATTGTTATGATGATGCGTTCTACTACATGGATTACAGTCTTGGTTGGATTGTTCATGTTCCAAAGCTTTTGGAATGTGGCGGCGGCCTTTTGTGTCCATGAACAACAGCCTCAATCACAGCAGAGTTATCATTTTGGTCATCACCAAAATACCTTGTGTGCCAGCGATAGTCGTCAACACGATCATAATGGACAGTCAGAAAACATAAAAACATTCAGTAGCGATTTAGAAATCGGTGAAGATCATCAAGATCATCTACCATCGATGACGCATTTGATTGTACAAAATGAAAAAGTAGATGTGTTTCATCCAAGCTCTGAAGTTAAAGTGAATCCACAATTTCATTGGAAAAACAGCTATCAGGCTCCTGACCTGTTTCAACAAAGCCCACCTCCCGAATTTTCCCCGCTCATGGTGGGGTAGCCTAAAACATTCCCACCACTTTTATTATTTAAATAAGTGGGAAAAATCATGTCTTCACAATCAATTATACTCTTGCGTCATAGCTTGGTTGCTTGTATATGTGCAGCGGCTATGCAATATAGCTATGCTGAAAACGTTACCAGCTTTGAATCCGCTTTAGCAAAAGTACAAAGTTACCAGACTCAAGACAAGCTGTGGCAACAAGTTCAGCAAATATCTGAATTGAATATTCAGCAAAGTCGGTTATGGCAGAATCCAAGTATAAGTTTAGAACAGTCTGGCTTTGGCTCAGGTCAAGAACAGGAATTCAATGTTGGCGTTAGTCAACCTCTAGATCTATTTGGTCAGCGTAAGCTGAACCGGGTGATTGCCAATACCTCGAATCAACAAATCCAATTGCAACAGCAATTATGGAAGGCACAAAGCCAACTGATTGTTAAATTTGCATGGTCGCAATTTGCACTTGCTGAGGTTGAGCAGTCTGCTTATTCAGTACAGTTAAAAACAAGTAAAGCCAATCTGGACAGTGCCCAGAAACGCTATCAGGCAGGCAGTATTGCCCTGGTTGATTTTGAGCGTACCCAAATTGAAGCGCTAGAAATCCAACGACTTTATCAGCAAGCGATGCTGAATAAACAAGCTGCCGGTCGTCAGCTGTCTAATTTGTGGGGGGGAGAAACATCTTCACATCTTCAATTGAATAAAACCGCTATCCCTTGGCCAGAGCAAAGTCTCCAAACTGTGCAACGGTATATTGCTGAAGGGTGGCTAGAAAAATTCTATGCCTTGAACATTCAGCAATCGGATCATCAAATTGAAAATTTAAGAATTCAGGCACGTCCCAATCCGACTTTAAATGTAGGCATGAAACGTAGCAAAACCCCTAATGAAAGCAACGATACGACTTTGGCAATCGGCGTGGCTATTCCACTGAATATTTTTAACCGCCAGCAATATGCGATCCCGATGGTCCAGCAACAGCAAATATTGCTGAACCAACAGCAGCAGCGTGAGCTGAAGCAACAAATACTCAATATTGCCAACAGCATGCATCAGCTCAAAGGTTTACGTAGCCAGTTCGATGCCACAACAGCACAAGTTACTTTGGCGACCAAAGTTCAGAGCCGTACTTTACAAGGGTTTCAGGCAGGGAAACTGTCCATTACCGACGTTCAGCAAGCAACCACCCAACTGCAGAATCTTCGATTGGGTCAATTACAAATTCTACGTCAAGCTTGGCAAACTGCCCTCGCAGCTGAGGCACTCAGTATTGGCACAAGTTATGAAGAAATTAGCCGTTCGGATGCCTATACACAACTGAATAAAAAGGCAGTCGAAGCATCGCAAAATTTAATCAATGGGGGAGCACGATAAAATGAACGCCAAGCAAAACGGAAAAATATCCCAGTCTCTCATGATTGCAATTTTGATTCTGATTACGGTCTTGGTCAGTCTGGTTATTTGGTTAAGTTCAAAAAAAACTGAATCTGAGGGGCATGGTCATGATGAGGGAAATGCCGAACATTCTGATGAAGATAGTTCTGAAGAAGGACATGCTGAAGAAGGCGAAATACAACTGACCAGCCAACAAATGGTTGAACAAGGTTTAAAAGTTGCTGTTGCATCCACAGGATTGGTTGAAAAGCTGACAACCCTGCCAGGTAAATTGGTGGTGAATACCGATCAACAAGCGCATATATCGCCTAATTTTAGTGGTCATGTCGAGCAGGTCAATGTGGCTTTAGGACAGAGCGTGCAAAAAGGACAAACGCTGGCTGTACTAATCGTGCCTGAACTGATCGACCAACAGGCAAATCTGCGTATGGCACAGGTGAATCTGGATTTGGCCCGTAAAGATTACCAGCGCGAACAGCAACTCTGGTCACAGGGGATTTCTGCCAAACAGGATTACCAGCGTGCCGAAAATGCCTACCGTCAAGCGCAGATTACTGTCCAGTCCTCACAAGCACGTTTAAATGCATTAGGTGCAAGTGGCAATAACAATGGGCGTTTTCTGATTAAAGCACCGATCTCTGGGGTGATCAGTCAAAAAGATATTGTGGTCGGTGAAAATGTGCAACTGGCTAATCAGCTCTTTGTCATTGAACAGCTGAAAGATTTATGGCTTGAGTTTAATTTGCCGAATCAATTCTCAGGTCAACTGCAAGCCGGGCAAAAAATTGACTTTAAAGTGAATGATTCAGATCAAATCTATAAAGCTACTGTACAAAGCTTAACCTCTCAGGCAGATGTACAAACAGGGCGTCTGGTGGTGCGCGCAAAACTCGATGCGCAAGCTACTGAGTTGCGTTCTAATGTGTTAGTGAGAGTGTTGATTCCGGAAGCTACAGCAAAATCAGCCCTTCGGATTCAAAAGTCTGCGCTGCAAAGTATTGAAGGTGAAGACAGTATTTTCATCGTAGATTCAGAACAAAAAGGTCAAGTCCACTTAAAAGCACAGAAAGTGCAATTGGGGCAGGCTTCAAGTGATGGACAATGGCTTGAAGTGATTTCTGGGCTGACTGAAGGGCAGAAGTATATCGCTCAAGGCAGTTTCTTGTTGAAATCTGAATTAGAAAAAGACGAGGCAGGCCATGAACATTAATTCTGATCTGCCAAAACCAGAAGGTTTATTCGAACGAATCATTCAGTTTTCCATACAAAATGCGATTTGGGTGTTGCTCTTTGTCTGTACCTGGATTGCGGTCGGGGTGTATAGCTATCAGAAACTCCCGATTGATGCTGTACCCGATATTACCAATACCCAAGTCCAGATTAATACTCAAGCCAAGGGTTTTACTGCGCTTGAAGTCGAACAGCGGATTACCTATCCCATTGAAAATGCCATGGCTGGCATTCCGGATCTGGAGCTTACCCGTTCCATATCCCGTTATGGACTCTCTCAAGTCACCATTGTCTTTAAAGATGGGACTGATATTTATTGGGCCCGTCAGCAGATTAACCAACGGATACAGGAGGCGCAATCTGAGTTGCCTGCACAAATCGCACCGACGATGTCCCCCGTTTCTACGGGTCTCGGTGAGATTTATCAATGGGTACTGAAGGCAGATCCGAATGCGAAAAAGCCGGATGGAACTGCATACACGCCGATGGATTTACGTGAGATTCAGGACTGGATTGTGCGTCCTCAACTGCAACGTGTTAAGGGAGTTGCAGAGGTCAACAGTATTGGTGGTTTTGAAAAAACCTATGTGGTCTCTCCCGATTTAAACCGGATGCAGCAACTGAATATCTCATTAGAACAACTGCAACAGGCTTTAGCGCAAAATAATGAGAACCGAGGTGCAGGTTATATTGAAGACAATGGTCAGCAACTGACGGTACGTGTACCGGGTACATTCAATGGGCTTTCTGATATTGAGAACACCATGCTGGGTAGCCCAAATGGCAGCCCAATTCGGGTTGGTGATATTGCGCAAGTCTCTATTGGGCATGATTTAAGAACCGGTGGGGCAACCTATAACGGCAAAGAAACCGTTTTAGGGATTGCCATGATGGCGATGGGGGGAAATAGCCGGACTGTTTCTAAAGCTGTGGATGCCAAGCTTCAAGATATTCAGAATAGTTTGCCTAAAGGGGTAGTGATTGAAACGGTGTACGACCGTACTACCTTGGTTGAGAAGGCGATTAAAACCGTTCAGAAAAACTTGGTAGAGGGAGCAATCCTGGTCATCATCATTCTGTTCCTGTTTTTAGGGAATATCCGTGCTGCCTTGATTACTGCCTGTGTCATTCCACTCTCTATGCTGTTTACCTTAACCGGGATGGCACAGAAAAATATCAGTGCCAATCTGATGAGTTTAGGTGCACTCGATTTCGGCATCATTGTCGATGGTGCTGTGGTGATTGTCGAAAACTGTATCCGGCGTTTAGCCCATACACAGCAACTGTTAAAACGACCTCTCACACAAAGTGAACGCTTTAAGGAAGTTTTTCTGGCTGCCCGCCAAGCACGTCGTCCTCTTATTTTTGGTCAGCTTATTATTTTGGTGGTGTATTTGCCGATTTTTGCTTTAAGTGGTGTGGAAGCAAAAATGTTCCATCCGATGGCATTGACAGTGGTACTCGCCCTTGTTGCAGCCATTATTTTATCGATCACCTTTGTGCCTGCTGCTGTGGCATTGTGGGTCAAAGGCGATATTCAAGAAAAAGAAAGTCGTTGGATGTTATGGCTAAAAGCTAAATATCAGCAAACTCTTGATATTTCGTATCAATACAAAGCAGTTGTGCTGACTTTTGCACTGTGTGTATTAGTGATTACGGGATTTATCAGTACCAAACTCGGCAGTGAATTTGCACCACAGCTCAGTGAAGGAGACTTTGCGGTACAACAGTTACGTTCACCAAGTACAGGCTTAGAAGAGTCTTTACGTATTCAGGAGAATACTGAAAAACTTCTTTTAAAGAGTTTCCCTGAAATTAAGGCAGTATTTGCCAGAACGGGTACAGCCGAGGTTGCAACAGATGTCATGCCACCCAATATTTCAGATGGCTATATCATGTTAAAGCCTCGTTCAGAATGGCCAAATCCTAAAGAAAGTTTAGATGAATTACGTGGCCGTATGGTGACGTATTTAGCCACGATTCCAGGCAATAATAGTGAATTTTCACAACCGATTGAACTCCGATTTAATGAATTGATCTCAGGTGTGCGTAGTGATGTTGGTGTGAAAATCTTCGGTGATGATATGAATGTCCTCAATACTGAGGCGACTAAAATCTCCAAAATCATTCAGCAAATATCGGGTAGCAGTGCCGTGAAAGTTGAGCAGACCTCAGGTTTGCCATTACTGAATGTCGAGGTAAATAAAACTTTGGCTGCACAATATGGTTTGAGTGTGCGTTCAATTCAAGACCTTGTGGCAACCAGTATTGGTGGACAAAGCGTGGGAGAGATTTTAGAAGGCGATCGTCGTTTTGATTTTGTTATCCGTCTTGGAGAGCAAGACCGTAGTGTCGCATCTGTTTCCCAGTTACCTATTCAGCTTCCAAATGGTGGCAGTATTTTATTGTCGGATGTCGCGCAAGTCTCGACCATTGAAGGAATCAACCAAGTCAGTCGAGAAAATGGTAAACGCCGAGTTGTGGTTACAACGAATGTTGAAGGGCGTGATTTAGGGTCTTTTGTTTCTGATGTACAGACACAGCTCAAAGCATACACTTTGCCAAGTGGTTATTGGATAGAATATGGCGGTCAGTTTGAAAATTTGGCTTCAGCCAAAGCACGGATGCAAATCGTGATTCCACTGGCTTTAATCACTATCTTTATTTTACTGATGGCGGTCTTTCACAATGTCAAAGAAAGTCTATTGGTCTTTACCGGGGTACCCTTTGCCTTGACCGGTGGTGTGCTGTTCCTTTGGCTAAGGGATATTCCATTATCGATGTCAGCTGGAATTGGCTTTATTGCCTTATCTGGTGTTGCAGTCCTCAATGGACTGGTAATGCTGACCTTTATTAAGGAATTAAGGGACAAATATCCAGTGCATAAAGCCGTGTGGCAAGGGGCTATTTTGCGCTTAAGACCAGTGTTGATGACAGCTTGTGTGGCTTCACTGGGTTTTGTACCAATGGCGCTGGCAACCGGAACAGGGGCTGAGGTTCAACGGCCACTGGCAACCGTAGTGATTGGCGGGATTATCTCTTCAACATTACTAACTTTGGTGCTGTTACCCGTGCTTTATCGTTGGATAAATGAAAAGAAAGTTTCTTAATCCAATAGATTAGTCGATTTACAGCAGAGATATTGGCTGTTATCCAATATCTCTGCTCATCATAAATAGAATAAGGAAAATATTTTATGTCAGAACATCATGATCATAGCCATGCGGTTGTTACTGAAGAAAATAGTAAGAAGTTAATGGTTGCCTTAGGTTTAACGACTACTTTTTTAATAGTAGAAGTTGTCGCTGCTTTTATTACCCAAAGTTTGGCTTTGTTATCTGATGCAGCTCATATGTTTACTGATGTAGCCGCTTTAGCTATTGCTCTTGCCGCTATCAAAATTGGTAAAAAAGCCGCAGATGATAAAAGAACTTTTGGCTATCAGCGATTTGAAATTTTAGCGGCTCTGTTTAATGCGGTGATGCTTTTTGTGGTAGCAATATATATTGTATATGAAGCTTATCAACGTTTTACGAATCCTGCTGAAATTCAAAGTGTTGGAATGATGATTGTCGCGGTCATTGGTTTGGTCATAAATTTGATTTCAATGAAAATCCTTTCTGCTAGTGCTGAAGGAAGTCTAAATATAAAAGGTGCATATTTAGAAGTTCTTAGTGATGCTCTAGGATCGATAGGCGTGATTATCGGAGGAATAGTTATTTATTTTACCCAGTGGATGTGGGTTGATACCGTAATCGCTGTGTTAATTGGCTTCTGGGTCTTACCTCGAACTTGGATTTTATTAAAACAAAGTATTCATATTCTGCTTGAAGGAGTTCCTGATGAGATTGATATTGAGTCGTTAAGAAATGATTTATTGAAGCTAGAGGGCGTTGAAGGGATTCATCAGTTGAAAGTCTGGGCTATATCCTCAAGAAATATTCATTTAACTGCTCATTTGGTTGCTCCGAATAGCAATACAGATCAACTCTATCAAAAGGCCTTAGAAGTTCTAAAACATAATCATAATATTACTGAAATTACGTTACAAATAGAAAATACGAAATGTAATACATTGAACCAACATAAACACTAATTTGGACTTTAGTCTTCATATAGATGTTTTGTGTAACTTTAAAGTATACCCTAAAGTTACAATCTGAAAGTTCATGAAATTATGTATCATTTAAATGATTTTTAATCATAAGTAACATGTAACTTTAGTGTTAAAGAATTATAATTGGCACTGTTGCAAAGTTAGCGATGAGGCAGCCTTTTGTCTTATTCAAAGGCCTTACATTTCAAAAACTCTGCTTACCAGGCGCATTTCGCCCAGGGGATCACCATAATAAAATGCTGAGGCCTGGC
>NZ_VPED01000039.1:0-25933 GCF_013417335.1 Acinetobacter sp. YH16031 | reverse complement strand
ACTCAGAAGTGAAACCTCTTAGCGCTGATGGTAGTGTGGGGTCTCCCATGTGAGAGTAAGTCATCGCCAGCTCATTATTCCAAAAGCCCTCTGCTCACGCAGGGGGCTTTTTTTATGCGTGGGGTTTAAGAAAATTAATTATTCGATGGTTATTTAAACTGAATCATCACATAAAAAGCGAATTTTGAGGCGTATACTGAGCGGGTTCATGGAGCGGATATGTCCTCAAATTCATCTTCAAGCCATATCGCATATGGTTCATCTGCTTTTAAAGCTATTTTATTTTCCTTATTTCTGGCGGGTTTTGCGATTTTCTCATCGCTGTATTGTGTCCAGTCCATGATGCCAATTCTGGCAGACTATTTTCATATCTCTCCGACACAAAGTAGTTTTCCGCTTTCATTCTCTACGATTGCATTAGCTGTTGGCTTGATCTTTACTGGTCTGATTTCAGACCGTTTTGGCCGTAAGCCGATTATGGTCTGGTCTTTATTTTCAGTTTCAGTTTTACTGTTACTCAGTGCTTTACTGCCGATCTGGTCGATATTTCTAGCCACACGAGTACTGATTGGTTTAACGGTCAGTGGTGTGGCAGCCGTGGCGATGACTTATATCGGAGAGGAAGTGGCAGAGCAGGATGTGGGCTTTGCCATGGGACTGTATATTTCCGGAACTGCGATTGGTGGCATGAGTGGGCGGTTGATTGCGGGAACATTGGTGGATTTTATTTCCTGGCAATCCGCGACTTTAATCATTGGGTTACTGAACCTATGTATCGCGGCAACTTTCTACTTTCTACTACCGAAGTCCAAGCATTTTAAAGCTTATCCAATACAATTCAGCCGTTTTATCAGAGCATTTCAGCAGAATCTGAGTGATCCCAAATTAAGAATTCTGTTTCTACAGGGCTTTATCTTGATGGGGGGCTTTGTCTCGGTATTTAACTATCTGAGTTATCGCTTGATTCAAGCGCCATTTGAATTGTCTCATGTCTGGATTGGTCTGATTTCGATTACCTATCTGGCCGGGATTTATAGTTCTCCTCGAGCTGCAGCATGGAGCAGAAAGTTTGGGCGTTATAAGGTGCTTGCCACCATGCTTTGTACCATGCTGTTTGGCTTAGCCTTAATGCTCATTAATAGCTTGGCTTTGGTGTTTATCGGCTTGCTGATTTTTACCTTTTCCTTTTTCGCTGCACATTCGACGGCTAGTAGCTGGGTATCGGTGCAATCCTTACAATACCGTGCGGTAGGTTCATCCCTTTATTTGTTCTGTTATTACCTGGGTTCAAGCTTACTTGGAAGTTCGAGTGGACTGGTCTGGGAAAATTCCGGATGGTTAGGACTAAGTGTATTTATCGCTATTATTTTAGGATTAGGCTTGCTGATGTCACAGCGTTTAAAACCTATAAATGATTCTTCAAAATCAGAATGAGTATATATTCCTAATAAAGGGCTTAAAGCTAATTTTGTATAAATTATAATCAAGCAACCTGAGCCGAATTCATGCTAAAATACTCGGCTTTCATCTTTGATCACTTTTCTGATCTTCCATCTGCCAGCCGAGAATTGCTAGCCATGTCTACTGCTTATACCGCTCAGACTGCGCCTAAAGCGTTGTTTGATTACGACAAATATTGGGCGTCATGTTTTGAACCCGCGCCTTTTTTGCCGATGTCACGCGAGGAAATGGACCAACTCGGTTGGGACAGTTGTGACTTTATTTTTGTCTGCGGTGATGCCTATATTGACCACCCGTCATTTGTGACCGGGATCATTGGACGTGTGCTCGAAGCACAAGGTTTCCGCGTCGGGATTATTGCCCAGCCAGACTGGACCAATGTAGAAGCCTTCCGTGTACTCGGTAAGCCGAATATTGCCTGGGGTGTGTCTGCCGGTAATATGGATTCGATGATCAACCGTTATACGGCGGATCGTAAGATTCGTTCAGATGATGCTTACTCACCAGATAACCAGCCGAATAAACGTCCAGACCGTGCCGCAACAGTCTATTGCCAACGTTGTCGTGAAGCTTTCCCGGATGTGCCGGTATTGCTTGGTGGGATTGAAGGTTCATTGCGTCGTATCGCGCATTATGACTATTGGTCAGATAAAGTTCGTCGTTCGATTCTGATGGATTCGAAAGCGGATCTGTTGATGTACGGTAATGGCGAACGCTCGATCATTGAGATCATGCATCGTCTGGCTAAAGGTGAAAAGATTCATCAGATTACCGATGTTCGTGGTACTGCATTCATCATCAATAAACATAACCGTGCTGCGAAAGCCCAGTTTGTCGAAATTGCATCCAATGATGTCGATACCATTGGCCGTGTCGATCCGATCATCAACCCGTATGTGATGAGCGAAGATATTGACGGCTGTGAAATCGAAAAAGATAAAGGCAACAGCTTAAGCCAATACCAGAACTTCCAGAAAGAAGTCGTAGCCAATCCAATCGTGCGTGAAGGGGATAACCTGGACTCGGATACGCAAATTGTGCAGCTACAACCGGCATCTAAAGCAATTAAACATAAATTACCACCACGTGAATTAGCAGTGATTCGTTTGCCTTCTTTTGAAGAAGTGGCAAATGATCCTGTGCTGTATGCGCATGCCAACCGTATTCTGCATCTGGAAACTAATCCAGGGAATGCGCGTGCTTTGGTACAAAAACATGGCGAACGTGATGTCTGGATCAATCCACCACCGATTCCATTGACCACCGAAGAAATGGATTATGTGTTTGACCTGCCTTATGCACGTCTGCCACATCCATCTTATGGTAATGCACGCTTCCCGGCTTTTGACATGATTAAATTCTCGGTGAACATCATGCGTGGCTGTTTTGGTGGCTGTACTTTCTGTTCGATCACCGAGCATGAAGGCCGTATCATTCAGAACCGCTCTGAAGAATCAATCCTGCGTGAAGTTGAAAAAATTCGTGATACGGCTCCAGGTTTCACCGGCATTATTTCAGACTTGGGTGGCCCAACAGCCAACATGTACCGTTTGGCATGTAAAGATCCTGAGATTGAGAAGAACTGTCGTAAACCTTCATGTGTATTCCCGGGCGTGTGTCAAAACCTGCATACTGACCATGCACCGTTGACTCAGTTGTATCGTAAGGCACGTGCTTTACCGGGTATTAAAAAGATTCTGATTGGCTCAGGTCTGCGTTATGACCTTGCCGTATTGAACCCGGAATATGTCAGAGAGCTGGTCACCCATCATGTGGGTGGTTATCTGAAGATTGCACCAGAGCATACCGAGAAAGGTCCATTATCCAAGATGATGAAACCGGGGATCGGGACGTATGACCGCTTCAAGCAGATGTTTGACCGTTTCAGTAAAGAAGCCGGTAAGGAACAGTATCTGATTCCTTATTTCATCGCGGCGCATCCGGGTACCACCGATTACGACATGATGAATTTGGCTATCTGGTTGAAAAAGAATGGCTTCCGTGCCGATCAGGTACAAACCTTCTATCCATCACCAATGGCCACTGCAACCACCATGTACTACACCGGTAAAAACCCGCTGGCGAAAGTCGCGCGTTATACTGAAGATGTGGACATCGTGAAAGGTGAGAAACGTCGTCGTCTGCATAAAGCCTTCTTGCGTTATCATGATCCAAACAACTGGCCTTTATTGCGTGAAGCTTTAAAGGAAATGGGGCGTCAGGATCTGATTGGTAACTCGAAACAGCATCTGATTCCAACCTATCAACCTGCTGGTACAGATGGGCAATACCAGTCTGCACGTAAGAAGAATTCGACTGTAGCGGGTGATTCACAGAAACGTACTGCTAACCCAGGTAATCGTGGTCAGGCTCAAAATAACCGTCCGAAAAAAAGCCAGATTCTGACCCAGCATACTGGTCTGCCACCGCGTGAAACGGGTGATGCGAAAAAGCCATTCGGCGGCCCTAAACCTAAAGCAAAATCAAAGCCAAAATCACGTGCTTGATTAAGCTGATAAAAAAGACACTTCGGGTGTCTTTTTTATGTTCAGACTTTATTGATGCGGCTTTCGGGGTCTCAATTAAAATGTAAAATATTTTATTTTTAGTCGATTTAAATTTTTGAAAAATGATATAAAAATAACACTTTGTCGGAATTGTCTTACAGTTCAACCGATTTATATTGCGATCTATCAGGAGACTATTTTACAGTCGCGTATAAGGATTTAACCCTAATTTCTATTGAAATAGTAAAAAGCGGTTTTTAAGTAACCGGCAATCAAGTTTTGCTACGAATTGTATTGGTCTCTACACAGAATGGTAGCAGGGCAATTTTAAAAATAGTATGGGTTTATACTGGATAACAATAAAACAAGAATGATTATAAGAATGCAAGGATTGAGTCATGACCACCTATATGATGATAGGGAGTTTCTTGGTGTTCTGTGTCGTGCTCATGGCATGGAAGCAGCTAAGGAATAGCCCAAAACCACAAGACAGCGCCTTAAAACAGCGCGCTATTTTTAATCCAAATGAACAACTGACGTTTACACGCCTGAAAGAAGTATTGCCTGATTATATTGTACTGGCCCATGTTTCTTATGATGCACTACTTACCACTAAATTTGGTCGTACCCGGCACAAGTATCGTGATCTGATTGCAGATTTTGTGATTCTGGATCAGCAATACCAGATTGTTGCCATTGTAGCCGTCGATGATCCGGTGATTTTAAAACGTCCACAGCAGGCGCAATTTCAGGATGCCTTGTTGACTATGGCCGGTTATCGGGTCATTCGCTATGAAGATGTACCGGAATATTATCAGTTACGAGGAGATTTCCTGCGTGAGCAGGAGCATTCCAGTAAAGACCAGAGATTTACCGCTGTGAATGATCTCAAAAAATATCATCTCTATTCAGATCTGGAACGACGTAAAGTCAAAGCATTAAACTGATAGAACCTAAACGAAAAAAGTATGCCAAGTGCATACTTTTTTCTATTTTAGATGAGTAGCAATTAGGCCTGAATAGAAGTCTATTCAGGTTTGACGGCTACGACAGTCAGTTCCACTAACACGCGTGGATCATACAGTTTAGCTTCGACACAGGTGCGGGGTAGGGCTTGAATATCCGATACCCAGGCATCCCAGACTTCATTAAACGCTGCATAATCTTTTTCAATATCTTTGAGATAAATCGTCACAGACATGATCTGGCTTTTATCGGTACCGGCATCCGCCAGGAACTGATCGATAATATCCAGTGTCTGCTGGGTTTGACCTTTGATATCTAGATCCAGATCTGTCGCCAGCTGGCCGGCAAGATGAACCAGATTGCCGGCAATGGCGATCTCAGAAAAGCGTTGTGAAACATGCAAACGTTGAACAGACATCAGCTTAATCCTTGGTTTTTGGCATCAAGGCTGCGACTAATGCAGTCAATAGGCAGCCTATCGCAAGATAGATGGCTACATAATGCCATGAACCATCACCCCAAATCACTAAGGAGGCTGCAATCATTGGGGTAAAACCACCACCAATAATACTGGCGACCTGATAACCGACTCCGGCACCGCTATAGCGATATTCCGTACCAAATAGCGAGGTAAAAATCGGTTGATGCACGCTGACCACCATGTCATGCGCGACATTGGCCAGTAGAATGGCGCCAACAATAATCATCCAGGTATTTTGTGCATCCAGTGCCATAAAAAACGGAAAGGCAGACAGTGCACCGATCAGACCACCCCAGACGCACATGGTTTTATGCTGGATTTTATCCGATAGCCAGGCAAAGAAAGGAATACTGAAACAGCTGATCGCACCGACCATCAGGGTGATATTCAGGAAGAACTGTTTGTCCATACCCAGATTATTGGTGGAATAGTTTAGGGCAAAGTTGGTGACCAGATACATGGTCAGCAGTTCGGTCAAACGCAAGGCAATAATATAAAAGAAAGCTTTCGGATGTTTGCTGATCGCCTGCAAGATTGGCAGTTTTTCTGGATGATGATCCGCCTTAATCACTTTCTCTACGAATTCTTGGGATTCATCCTGATCACGACGAATCCACATCGCAATCCCGATCAGCACGATACTGGCAATAAACGGAATCCGCCAAGCCCATTCAGCAAAAGCCTCTTCACCCAGTATGGCAATAATAATGGATACTGCACCCGTTGCCAGTACCAAACCTACGCCATAGCCGACCTGAACGCCACTGCTATAAAAGGCCTTTTTGCCTTTAGGGGCATTTTCCACCGCCATCAGGGCAGCACCACCCCATTCACCACCAACTGCAAAGCCTTGAATGGCACGCAGGGTCACCAGTAAAACCGGTGCCCACCAGCCAATAGCTTCAAAATTAGGTAAAAAACCAATCCCGACAGTAGAAATCCCCATCAGGACCACAGTCAGAACCAGCATTTTCTTGCGGCCGAGCTTGTCGCCGAAATGACCAAATACCACACCGCCTAGAGGACGGAACAGGAAGCCAACACCAAAGGTCGCTAGCGCCGCTAAGGTGCCCATATTGGCACCAATACTTGGGAAAAACTGGTCTTTAAAAATTAAGGCTGCAACAATGCCGTAAAGGAGAAAATCATACCAATCGACAACAGCACCAACAAAACTGGATAACGCCGCTTTACGCGCGCGTCGTTCTTGAATAACGGAAGAATTTACAGAGGACATGCAGGGAGGGATTCCATGAGATACATCAGAGTTGCCCTGTAATATTCGGATTTGATCGTCACGCCAATCACAGGACAGTATGCTGAAAGTAAAGGTGATTTTCAGCATCTCAGCACATACATGGATAATGCATTGCGCAGATAGAGTACTCCAAAAATTCAAAATGTAAAAACAAAGTTGCCGTATTTTTAAACTAACGTCTAATACTTGTACAAAATAGGCTTAAAGTAGCAGCAATTGCGTTTCTGTTTCACGTGCAGCGAGCTGATAAACGCCAAGCCCAATCAGCCGGAATTGCAGTTGAGGAGTAATATGCATCTCTTGAAGCAGTAAGTGTAAAGCCTGCTCCAGTTCTTGCGGGCTACGCAGCAGTTGGCTGAAGCTTTTACTATGCTGCATGGTCTGAAAATTTTTCATTCTCAGTTTCACAGTAACTCCGCGGGCAGAGAGTTGCTTTTTTTCCAGACTCTGCCAGAGCTGGACAATTAATGGCTGCCAGTAAGGCTGACATTGCGGTAAATACAGATCATCATCGAAAGTGGTTTCCTTGGAAATCTGCTGGCGTTCCCGTTCAGCTTCAACTGGCCGATCATCAATGCCTTGAGCATAAAGAAAAAGACGCCGTCCATATTTGCCAAAATGCTGAATCAGGATCGCTTCTTCAATCTGCTGTAAATCTCCCAAGGTTTCCAGATTCAGACTTTTTAGTTTTTCTTGAGTGACTTTGCCTACACCGGGAATTTTCTTGAGTGGAAGATCCTGAATAAAACGCTGTACCTGTGAAGGTTTGATGACACAGATTCCATTCGGCTTATGCCAGTCAGAGGCGATTTTAGCGAGAAATTTATTCGGCGCCACGCCAGCAGAAGCGGTTAGTCCAGTAGTTTGAAAAATATCTTCACGAATGCGCATTGCCACTTCAGTGGCACTCGGAATCTGCTGCAAATTTTCGGTGACATCCAGATAAGCTTCATCAAGTGAAAGCGGTTCGATGACCTTGGTATAAGTTTGAAATATCTGATGAATCTGCGCAGAGACCTGACGGTATTTGGCAAAATCCGGTTCAATCACGATGGCTTGAGGACAGAGCTTACGTGCTTGAGTCATCGGCATGGCAGAGCGTAGTCCGAACTCGCGGGCCGGATAGGAGGCAGCCGCGACCACTGCCCGCGGATGACGAGAGGCAATCACCACAGGCAGAGCGTTCAGCTCCGGACGTTCACGCAGCTCGACCGAGGCGTAGAAGGCATCCATATCGATATGAATAATTTTGCGCATATCCAGTATCTTAAGTGGCTTTAGCTGGATTGGGAAGAGACCGGATTGACAAGTAAACAGGCTAAAGCATTATTCAATATGAAGAATATCCTGCCTAAAGGATTCAATATCTATTTCATGGTTGAATCAGTGAGAAATTGGGTTTATTTCTTGGCTGTAGGCTTGGACTGATCCTGGGTGGGAATACTGTTCTGCTGTAAAAATTTGATCCAGTCCTGCTCCGAACCATAAAACACATTGAGATCCACAGTACGGGCAATGCCGGGAATTTCACCCTGACTGGTATGCTGCCAGAAGGTCCATTTGGGCTGACCCTTTAAATCTGGTAAACCTTGGTACTCACGTACCCAGAGCGGTACGTCAGCAAACTCTCCTGCCAACACGATATTATAAAAAGATTTCGACACATAGAAAATCGGCTGCTTGCCATAATGGTGTTTTAAGGCATCATGCATGATCCGGATTTCCTTGAGCAGCTGTTCTTTGGAGTAGTGATTAATGCACTTGCTGTCGTATTCCAGATCCATTACGGGTGGCAGGGCATCAATTTTACGCGGAACCGACTCTATAAAATTCTGAGCCTGAATGCTGCCATCACGGCAAAGCCGGTAAAAATGATAAGCACCGACCAGAAAGCCCTGTTCGCGGGCCTGCAGCCAGTATTCCTGAAACTTGGTATCTTTAAAATCACCGCCTTCTGTAGACTTTAAATAGACAAATTTATATTTCTGTTTCGGGATTTTCTTCCAGTCTATTTCTTTCTGATGATGGGAAACATCAAAACCATGAATCGGATAATCTGCTGCATGCGCTGATGGCTGTTTAAAAACCAGCAGATAAAGCACAGTGGTTACCACAAGCGTAATCAGCAGCCCGACTGCAATCACCGAGTATTTTTTCCAGTTGCTAGAAGTGGGAGCTGCTTTCATGTGCACGGTGGCCTGATTTACGGATATTCATATCGAGTATATATTCTGCCCTAGACTGGCGTGTTTTTGGGGATATGCCAGAAAATATAGGCAGCAATAATATTAATACAGCCCAGACAGAGCAGCGAAACGTGGAAGGCATTGTCCAGCTGTTCTGGGCCGAAATAGGCACTAAACATATTGACTAAGGTGCCTGCCAGTGCCACCCCGATACTCATTGACAGCATCATGATCATCGACAGGAAACTGTTGCCACTGCTGGCATCCTGCTGGCTTAAATCTTTTAAAGTCAGTGTATTCATCGAGACAAATTGCAGGGAATTCAGAATCCCGAACACAAAGAAATGAATGGCTCTTAGCCAGATTGGGGTTTCCGCCGTAGTTAAGGCAAAACTGACGATACACAGACCGACCAGCAAGGTGTTGATCAATAAGACTCTACGATAACCGAAACGCTGAATGATTTTGCGAATAATCGGTTTAGATGCTAAAGAACCGAGTACCGTTGGAATCATCAGTAGACCGGTAATAAAAGGTTCAAAACCAAAAGCGACCTGCAACATTAAAGGTAGCAAAAACGGAATCGAGTTGCCGCCGAGTCGGGCAAAGAAATTACCTAGAATGCCAATCGAATAAATTTTGTTTTTAAATAATTTACTGCGAAAAAGCGCGTTCAGATGAGTATGCGAGTGGTAGGCGTAGATGAGTGAGGCAATCAGACCACTTCCGACCAAACTTAAGCTCCACCACAGTGGATATTGGGGATTGGCAAAGTTTTCAATCCCCAGACACAAACCAATCATCGCAATGACCAGTAAAATAAAACCACCAAAATCAAAACGTTGTACTGTCGGTTCGGTAATATTCGGCATAGCTTTAAAGGTAATCAATGCACCCAGCAGGCCAATCGGCAGATTGATCAGGAAAATCCAATGCCAGGACAGGTACTCCACCATCCAGCCACCTAAGGTCGGACCGATCAGAGGACCCATCAATCCAGCCAGACTCATCAGGCTCATGGCGGACAGAAACTGGGTACGAGGAATGATTTTCAGCATGGCCAGTCGTCCGACAGGAAGCAGCAAAGCACCGCCAATACCTTGAAATACCCGATAAACCAGCAGTTCATTCAGATTCTCAGACCAGGCACAGCCGAGTGAGGCCAGAGCAAAAATAATGATCGCTGCAAAATAGATATTCCGAACCCCAAAGCGATCTGCCAGCCAGCCACTCAAGGGAATGCAGGCTGCCACAGAAAGCACATAAGCCACGACCACACTATGCATCCGTAGCGGATCTTCCTGCAGGTTACTGGCGATCGCAGGCAAGGCGGTATTGATAATGGTAGTATCGAGGCCCTGCATGAAAAAGCCAATCGATACGAGCAAGACCAGCAGTCTGAATTCAGGTTGTAGGGATTGATGCGTAGGAGTGACATTCATGGATTTAAAAAATCATCTATTTTGAATAGTTTAAAGAAATCTATGCAGCAGTGTGACTGAAATAAAAACGATTGTGAATAGGAGTCGTGTAGACAAAATGCTAATGAATTCACAGCCTGATTTCAGTTATTGAAGAGAAAGGGTAAAAGATATATTTCTATACTGCGAACATCTCAAACTGATACGGATTCATAAATACGTCATTTTTGGAACACTTCAAGCTTCTTTTTAAGGAGCAGGCTACAAAAAAATATGACGGAAATGTCATGAAAATGAAATAAAACCGTCATAATCTGGGGCAAACTTCCAGAACTGCTGTACTGGGAACTGTCTAGTAAAAGGTTTTGTACTTATGACCATCGAGATTCTGATGGTAGTTGGCTTCTGTCTGGCCGCCTATTCCATCGTGGGGAATGATGTTCCGCAAACATTAGGAACATTTATTTCATCGAACTCACATCGCCCATGGTGGGTACTCTGGATTTACATCAGTACTATTCTGGTCGTGGTGTTAATGTATGGCTGGTTTGCTTCTGGAGTAGGGGATGCCTCTTATGGACGTCTGGAAACTATTCCTTTTCCTGAAGATGGGGTCACCTGGCTATATGTAGTACCGCCTCTTTTACTAATCATTTTGACCAAATATGGCATTCCGGTAAGTACTACTTTCTTGGTGCTCACGATCTTCTCCCCGAGCAGTCTGGGTTCCATGCTGACCAAGTCAATGATGGGTTACGCCGTCGCTTTCTTTGTGGCGATTGTGATCTATCGTCTGGTCATGAAAAAACTCGCGGTCTATTTCAGTGAAACCCGTGATCAGCAACACTCCCCAATGTGGATGGCTTTACAATGGCTATCTACGGCATTTCTGTGGAGTCAGTGGCTGATTCAGGATTTGGCCAATATCTTTGTCTATGTCCCGCGTCAGGTACCGTTTGAATTCCTGCTGTTTGCGATTTCTGTCTTTGTGGTACTTCTCGGCGTCATTCTGTATCAGCGTGGTGGTGCTATCCAGAATATCGTGGATACCAAAACCGGGGTCACCGATGTTCGTTCTGCCACCATTATCGACTTTATTTATGCAATCATTCTGCTGGTGTTTAAAGAGTGGAGTAACATCCCGATGAGTACCACTTGGGTATTCTTGGGGTTATTGGCTGGTCGTGAATTTGCGATTTCGATGCTAGTAACTGAAGTTAATAAACATCGTACTTCACGGAATGTCAGCAAAGATGCCATGAAACTGATGTTTGGTCTGGCGATTAGTGTGTTCCTGGCGACGACCTTGCCTTGGTTCTATCACATGATTTCCGGTTAATGTTTTTGCATGTATAAATCAAAAAAGCGAGCATCAAGCTCGCTTTTTTATGGCTTTAAATATTTGCTATTCAAAGCAGATGAAAAAATTTAAACCACAAAACGTTGCGGAGCATCCAGATTCAGTAAGGTGGTATAAATCTGATCTGCATGCTCACAGACAATCAGTTTAGCCCGATGCTGGGGCGGCAAGAAGCCTTCCTGCACGGCAAGATCAAGCTGGGCAATCAGTGGATTATAAAAACCATTGACGTTATACAGCATCATCGGTTTTTGATGCTGGTTCAGCTGCCCCCAAGTCGCAATTTCCAGAATTTCTTCAAATGTTCCCAATCCACCCGGCAAGGCGACAAAGGCACAGGCCCGATCTGCCATCATGGCTTTACGTTGATGCATGCTGGTGACGATATGCAGTTCTGTGAGTTGAGGATGAGCAATCTCATAATCCAGCATAAATTCCGGAATCACGCCCACCGCTTCGCCACCATGCTGAATCATGGTGTCTGCCACCTGGCCCATCAGGCCAATACTGGCGCCGCCATAAACCAGACCAAAACCATGTTCGGCCAGACCTTGAGAAAGTTGAATCGCTTTTTCCAGATAAATCGGTTTGTTGCCGGCACGAGAGCCACAATAT
This sequence comes from Acinetobacter sp. YH16031, assembly GCF_013417335.1. Lineage (NCBI taxonomy): Bacteria > Pseudomonadati > Pseudomonadota > Gammaproteobacteria > Moraxellales > Moraxellaceae > Acinetobacter > Acinetobacter sp. YH16031. Next base: position 13,678 of record NZ_VPED01000039.1, on the reverse strand, counting down.
AAAGCCACTAGCGGGCGTGTTGTTTTTGGGGAGTTATCATTAAAATAATCGGTCATTTCCATTACACTTTGCATTTATTTTTTTCACCTTATCATTTTTTTATCTACTTACTATAACTTAGTTAACAAATATGACAATTCCATGAGCTGGCCTCATTTTAGGACAAAATCTTTCATTCAAATTCATCCATAATCCCAGATGAAAACAGGTGAATTTCATGCTGTTCTTGATATACTGAAAGTCTGTCTTACTACAATAGAACTCACATGGGTAGTCGAAGTTGGCGCTTTAATTTAATAAAACGTCACATTATCAAGTCTTTAATTCAAGTCGGGTATCAACCTGTATCTCATCATGCAAATACTTGCCTTTCTCCTCGGTTAGAGGAGCAGATGCGATGATTTTTGAATGGATGTCAGATCCCTCTGCCTGGATTGGCTTACTCACACTGATTGTTCTTGAAATTGTACTCGGGATCGATAACCTGGTCTTTATTGCAATTCTGGCGGAAAAGCTTCCACCTGAACAGCGTAATGCGGCGCGTATTACCGGTCTGGGCTTAGCCCTGTTAATGCGACTGGTGTTACTGGCATCGATTGCTTGGGTCGTAACGCTTACCGAACCGCTATTCCATATTTTCGAACATCCCTTTTCGGGACGCGACCTGATTTTATTATTTGGTGGTGTGTTCCTGCTGTTTAAAGGCACCATGGAGCTGCATGAGCGTCTGGAAGCCAAACCTGTGACCAAGGAAGAAAATCCGGTACAGGCAGTGTTCTGGATGGTGATTGTTCAGATCGTGGTACTGGACGCCGTGTTCTCGCTCGACAGCGTGATTACTGCGGTTGGCATGGTCAAAGATCTGTCTGTGATGATGATCGCCGTGATTATTGCGGTCGGTATCATGTTGTGGGCTTCTAAAGCCCTCATGGATTTCGTTAACAAGCACCCGACAGTAGTGATTCTCTGTCTGGGCTTCCTGATGATGATTGGTTTCTCGCTGGTGGTTGAAGGCTTCGGTTTCCATATTCCGAAAGGTTACCTGTATGCCGCGATTGGTTTCTCGGTGATTGTCGAGTTCATTAACCAGACCATGAAACGCAATCAGGAAAAAATGGTCACCACTACTGATATGCGTTACCGTACTGCGTCTGCTGTGATGCGTATGCTGGGCGGTAAACCGGCTCAGGACAATGATTCTTCTGAGCCGGAAGATGTACTGGCGACCCGTGCCTTTGCTGATGAAGTCTTTGATGATGACGAAAGTGGGGTCTACCACAGCGTCATGGTGCAGGGCGTACTTGGCTTGTCAGAACGTCCAGTGAAGTCGGTGATGACACCACGCCCTGAACTGGAATGGATTGATCTGGAAAATGATCATGCCAGTATCAAAGAGCAGTTATTGCATATGAGCCATTCACGCCTGATTGTGGCGCGTGGTGAGCTGGACAATATTGCCGGTGTGGTATTGACCCATAAAGTCCTGAATGAATACATCGAAACAGGTATTTTGGACTTCGAAAAACATCTGCGTGAACCAGTGATTGTGCATGAAAATGCTCAGGTCTTAATGGTGATGGATCAGTTGCGTCAGGCACCGCTACAAATGGCACTGGTATTGAATGAATATGGTTCCATTGAAGGGGTGGCGACACCGATTGATGTGCTGGAAGCGATTGCCGGTGAATTCCCGGATGAAGACCAGCTAGAAGCAGCTGTAGAAAGCCTGGAAGATGGCAGCCTGATTCTGGATGGTTCGACCGATATTCGCCACGTGTCACTGCTTCTGGATCGCGATCTGGTCAATGAAACGGAAGAATATTCGACATTGTCGGGCTATATTCTGTTCCATCTGGGGCGCTTACCGGAAAATGGCGAAAAGCTCGAAGCAGATGATTATATCTTTGAGGTGGTCACTATGGACGGCCACAAGATTGATAAGGTGCATATTATTGCTCCAGCGAACCGGAAAGACTAGTTCAACGCCTGAAGGGCGAAGTTAAAAGTTTGCTAAAATAGCCCGCATTGTCGGGCTATTTTTTATGGAATCAATATGTCAGAAGCATGTCCATGTGGACGAGGTGAATATGCAAGCTGTTGCCAGCCACTACATCAGGGGCAGCAATTTGCTCAAAGCGCCGAGCAATTAATGCGTTCGCGTTATAGTGCCTTTGCCAAGCATGAAATTGATTATATCCAGCAGACTACCGCCCGTGGGCAGCAGCAGGCTTTGGACATGCCAGCCATTGCTGAATGGAGCCGAAGCAATCAATGGCTGAAGCTGGAAATCGTGCAGGCGAATGAAAAACTGGACAAGACCCATGCGCTGGTCGAGTTCAAAGCACATTATCACGATGGCAAGCAGGCCCAGATTCATCATGAAATTTCACATTTTGTGAAGTTCGAGAATCGCTGGTACTTTCTGGATCCAACGACAGATCAACAGCTTACAATGAAACAGCTGTGCATCTGTGGCTCCGGGAAAAAATTTAAGCAATGTTGTGCGCATTTTTTATAATTTTCACATAGATTTAGCTTAGAATAGCCGCCATCTCAAAGCCTCAGGTGGAAGCAGGGCGATGTTACTGACCGTCATCTATATAATTGCAATTACCGCTGAAGCCATGACCGGAGCCTTGTCCGCCGGTCGGCGTAGTATGGACTGGTTCGGGGTTACGATTATTGCCTGTGTCACGGCGCTCGGTGGTGGTTCGGTACGTGATGTACTGCTTGGCCATTATCCCTTGACCTGGGTCAAACACCCGGAATATCTGGTGCTGACTTGCTGTGCCGCCTTTGTCACCATCCTGATTGCCAAATGGATGCGCCATTTACGCAATATCTTCCTGGTACTGGATGCCTTGGGCCTGATTGGCTTTACCATCATTGGCTGCCAGATTGCGCTGGAAATGGGGCATGGTTTTGTAGTCAGTGCGGTCGCCGGGGTTCTGACCGGAGTATCGGGCGGTATTTTACGTGACATTTTATGTAATGATGTGCCTTTAGTCTTCCGCCGTGAACTGTATGCCAGTATTTCCTTTGTTGCAGTCATCTTCTACTGGCTCTGCAGCAATTTCGGTCTGTCACTCGAAGTGACCATTATTTCCACCCTGATTTTTGGCTTTAGTTTGCGTTTGATTGCGATCTATTTCGGTCTGGAAATGCCGAAGTTTATCTATAAGGATGATGACGAACAGTCCGCTTCATCCAAAGACGAATCTTGATATGAATTACGGTAACTGCGGGAGGGAAAACTTCCCGCAGGCGTACGTATTCGTAGTATAAAAAAATAAAAAATCAAACCTCCTGTTGGGACAGCAGCATCTCCCGTTTCACCTGATCAGAGATTTTTGTTATGGATTTAGTTTCTCGGATACAGCGCTTGCCGATCGGCAAGTTCCACTACACTCTTTTATGGGTGATTGGTCTTGGCTGGATGTTTGATGCCATGGATACGGGATTGATTTCCTTTATTCTGGCGAAAATGGCTGAAGACTGGCAGATGAGCGCTGACCAGAAAAGCTGGGTGGTTTCGATCGGTTTTATCGGTATGGCGATTGGGGCGATTTTCTCAGGTGGACTGGCAGATCGCTGGGGACGTAAAACGGTATTTGCCAGTACGCTGGTGGTTTATAGTCTGGCAACCGCTGCCTGTGCCTTTGCGCCTAATCTGACCTGGTTACTGGTATTTCGTTTTATTGTCGGTCTGGGATTGGGTGGTCAGTTGCCGGTTGCTGTGACACTGGTCAGTGAATATATCCCGGCACGGGTACGTGGTCGTTTCATTGTGCTGCTGGAAAGTTTCTGGGGTTTGGGCTGGTTGGTGGCTGCACTGGTGTCACGTTTTGTGATTCCTGATTTTGGCTGGCAAGCTGCATTCATGATTGGCGGGATACCGGCACTATATGCCATCGTAATCTGGAAACTGGTGCCTGAGTCGGTACCGTATCTGATCAATCGTGGCCGGGTAGATGAAGCGCAGACTCTGGTTAAAAAGATTGAGCGCAAATGCGGCGTCGAAGTCATGGAAATCTTTGAAGTTAAACCCGTGGCTGACAAGAAGAATATCTCGTTTACTCAGCTCTGGAGTGGTATTTTTGCCCGCCGAACCTTGATGCTCTGGCTGATCTGGTTTGGGATCGTTTTTTCCTACTATGGTATTTTTACCTGGTTACCAAGCCTTCTGGTCAAGGAAGGCTATACCATCGTGCAGTCTTTTGAATATGTCCTGGTTATGATTCTGGCGCAATTGCCGGGTTATATTGCGGCAGCATGGCTAGTCGAAAAACTCGGTCGTAAGGCGACTTTAGCTGGCTTTATCGGCATGTGTGCGATTTCAGCCTATTTCTTTGGTCAGTCCGGTAGTGTCACCGAGATCGTAATCTGGGGTTGTCTGATGTCCTTCTTTAATCTGGGGGCATGGGGCGTTCTTTATACCTATACACCAGAACAGTATCCAACCAATATCCGTGCTTTTGGTTCAGGCTGGGCCGGTGCAATTGGTCGTATTGGCGGGATTGCTGCACCTTTTGCCGTAACCCATTTGATGGGGATGCCAAATGGTTTCAGTTACGTCTTTACCATGTTTACTGCAGTATTAATCGCAGTAGCTGTGGTCATTTTAGTCCTGGGTGAAGAGACCAAGGGCAAGACGCTAGAATCTATGGGTTTATAAGGTTGGTGATTTTTTAGTTGCTCAGCTGCTATAAAGTGGATATTTTTAGCCCATAAGACACGATTTGTCGCGCTGTGTAGTTTACTGCCCTTGTGCAGCACACAGCCGCGACTTAGCATAAGAAACATTGATACAAAAACGAATTTTAGGATTATAGGTTGTTATGACAAGCCTTGCGCATCATGCGACAGAAAACCGTTCCGTAGCCGAATTTACCGAACAAGCTTATTTAAATTATGCCATGTACGTGATTATGGATCGTGCATTGCCACATATCAGTGACGGTTTGAAACCGGTACAGCGCCGTATTGTCTATGCCATGAGTGAGCTGGGTCTGAAATGGACCAGCAAACCGAAAAAATCGGCACGTACTGTGGGAGATGTACTGGGTAAATACCATCCACATGGTGACTCGGCCTGTTATGAAGCCATGGTCCTGATGGCGCAGCCATTCAGTTATCGCTATCCGTTTATTGAAGGACAGGGCAACTGGGGTTCACCAGATGATCCGAAGTCTTTCGCGGCAATGCGTTATACCGAAGCTAAACTGTCGCAATATAGCGAACTGCTTTTATCCGAACTAGGACAGGGTACCTGTGACTGGCAGGATAACTTTGATGGTTCGATGAAAGAACCGATTAACTTGCCGGCACGTGTTCCTAATATTCTACTAAATGGTACCACCGGGATTGCTGTGGGGATGGCGACTGATATTCCGCCGCACAACTTACGCGAAGTGGTGAAAGGTACCATCGCTCTGATTCGCAATCCGAACCTGACCGATGCCAAAATGGCAGAATACATTCCGGGACCGGATTTACCGACCAAAGCGGAAATCATTACGCCACCATCAGAGCTGCTTAAAATCCAGACGACAGGTCGTGGCAGCTATCGCATGCGTGCGGTATACACTATTGATAAAAATGAAATTGTGATTACCGAATTGCCATATCAGGTATCCGGTTCAAAAATTATCAGCCAGATTGCGGATCAAATGCAGGCGAAAAAACTGCCGTTGGTCACTGATGTTCGTGATGAATCTGACCATGAAAATCCAACACGTTTAGTGGTGGTACTGCGTTCGAACCGTATTGATGCGGAAGCGGTCATGAGCCATCTGTTTGCGACTACAGATCTGGAATCCAGCTATCGTGTCAATATGAACATGATTGGCGCGGATGGCCGTCCACAGGTGAAATCGATTCGTCGTATTCTGCTGGAATGGATCGAAATCCGTAAAACTACAGTCACTCGCCGTCTGCAATATCATCTGAATAAGATCGAAAAACGCCTGCATATTCTCGGCGGTTTGATCATTGCCTACCTGAATATTGATGAAGTGATTCGGATTATTCGTGAGGAAGATCAGCCTAAACCAGTGTTGATGGAACGTTTTGGCATTGATGAGATTCAGGCCGAAGCTATTTTAGAACTCAAACTGCGTCATCTGGCCAAGCTCGAAGAAATGGAACTGCGCCGCGAACAGGAAGAGCTGGAAGCTAGAGCTGCGGTGATTCGTGAACAGTTGGCGAATCCTGAGTCTTTAAAAACCTTGATCATCAATGAATTAAAAGAAGATGCCAAGAAATTTGGGGATGATCGCCGTTCTCCGATCGTGCAACGTGCCGAAGCTGCGGCAATTGATGAAACTGAAATGCTGCCAGCGGACCCTGTAACGGTAGTATTGTCTGAAGCGGGCTGGATTCGCTGTGCCAAAGGGCATGAAGTGGACGCTGAAAATCTGAATTTCCGTGCAGGTGATCAGTATCTCAGTCATGCCCAAGGTAAGTCTAATCAACGCGTCTATATATTAGACGATAGTGGCCGTAGCTATGGCTTGCCAATCAATAGCCTACCATCGGCACGAGGACTTGGTGAACCATTGAGTTCAAAACTGTCTCCGGCAAGTGGAGTCGGTTTCAAGCAGGTATTGGTCGCTGAAGATGATGCGGAAATCCTGGCAGTCAGCAGCAAAGGTTATGGATTTAAAACCCAAGCCAAGCAGCTAGATACCAATGCCAAAGCTGGTAAGGCTTTCCTGAATTTATCTGAAGGTGCACAGGTCATGAACCTGCAGCCGCTGGAAGATGCAACTCATGTTGCACTACTCAGTTCAGCTGGCCGTCTGCTGGTTGTTGATCTGTCGGAATTACCTGTACTCAATAAAGGTAAAGGTAATAAATTGATACAACTTGAAGATAAAGATCAAATTTTATCCATGACAATATTGAAACTTGATGAAATAATTCAAGTGCTTGCAGGACAGCAACAATTAAAACTTAAAGGGGATGACCTGCAAAAATATATTGGGAAACGAGGCTCTAAAGGAACCCTGTTACCACGTGGATATCAAAAAGCAAATAAACTGTTGATTCAAAGATAATACTAGCATCCATGAATCGAAATACGTTATATATGAGTAACGATTCGACAAATGGATGCAATGTTGCACATATACAAGTCTAAAAAATGACGTGCAGCATTGAAAAAAACAGTTGAACTACTAAGGATTATGATTGGAGAGATTGGCATTATGGAAAAGATTTGGTTCGCTGAATACCAAAAAACAGGGATTCCAGAAACTGTAGAATTACCAGCAGAAAATACATCTCTGGTTGATATTTTTGAACGCAATTTCCAAAAATTTGGCTCACGTGATGCCTTTATCTTTATGGATAAGACTTTAACGTTCAATGAGTTGGAAGAAGCTAGTCGTAAATTCGCAGCATATTTACAAAGTTTGGGTCTGGCAAAAGGCACACGTGTTGCCGTAATGATGCCAAACGTTCTTCAGTATCCGGTCGTAGCATTGGGGGTGTTCCGCGCTGGTTTAGTACTGGTGAATGTAAATCCACTGTATACATCACGTGAGCTTGAGCATCAATTAAAAGATTCTGGCGCTGAAGTTCTGGTCATTATTGAGAACTTTGCCAGCGTTTATCAGTCAATTATTGGCAAAACACCTGTGAAGCACGTCGTGGTTGCTTCTGTGGGTGACATGCTGGGTGCTTTAAAAGGTACTTTGGTGAACTTCGTATTGCGTTCAGTACGTAAGCAGATTCCGGCATGGGATATTCCAGGTCACATCAAGTTCAATGCTGCACTGAACAAGGTAAATCCAAGCAACTATAAACGCCCTGAATTGACTTTAAGTGATACTGCTGTACTTCAGTACACAGGTGGTACTACCGGTGTTTCTAAAGGTGCTGAACTGACTCATCGTAATCTGGTTGCTAACCTGTTGCAGTGTGACGGTATCTTCCAGAGCAAATTCGGTGCGCAAGATGGCCAGCCAGATGACCGTATTTTCTGTGCTTTACCGCTTTATCACATCTTTGCTTTCATGGTCTGTGCACTTTACGGCATGTATAAAGGTCAGGCGAACGTTCTGATTCCTAACCCGCGTGACCTGCCTGCGGTGATGAAAGAATTACGTAAATACCAGCCAACATTCTTCCCTGCTGTGAACACGCTGTTTAATGCGCTTGTAAACAACGAAGAGTTCAAGCAACTGGATCATAGCCGTTTAAAAATGGCGATGGGCGGTGGTATGGCGGTTCTGCCTTCTACTGCAGAAGCTTGGAAGAAAATTACTGGCACTAACATCATTGAAGGTTATGGCCTGTCTGAAACTTCTCCAGTAGCAACTGCGAACCCACCGGCATCTGAAGCATTTAGCGGTACGATTGGTATTCCGTTACCTTCGACTGAAGTTGCAATTCTGGATGATGACGGTAATGAAGTTGCACTCGGTGAGCAGGGTGAAATCTCAATCCGTGGTCCACAGGTGATGAAAGGCTATTGGAACCGTCCGGATGAAACCGATAAAGTGATGGTAAATGGCTTCTTCCGTACCGGTGATATCGGTGTTATGGATTCACGTGGTTACATCAAAATCGTTGACCGTAAGAAAGACATGATTCTGGTCTCTGGCTTCAACGTTTATCCTTCTGAAATTGAAGAAGTCGTTGCGAAACATCCAAAAGTACTGGAAGTGGCTGCAATTGGTGTACCAGATGAAAAATCAGGTGAAGTGCCAAAACTGTTTGTGGTGAAGAAAGACCCTTCATTGACGACTGAAGAAGTTCTGGCATTTGCAAAAGAAAATCTGACCGGTTATAAACGCCCACGTTATGTTGAATTTATGGATGAATTACCAAAATCTAACGTAGGCAAAATCCTGCGTAAAGACCTACGTAAGACTGCATAAATCCTGCAATAAAAAAAGCGCCTAAGGGCGCTTTTTTTAATTCTCTTTTTTCATTAGCCAGCGGTCGAAGTAAGGACGTCCTACACCGATCACACCCAAAAAAATAAACATGGTACCAAACTGGCGGTTAAATCCTCTCAAATTAAAACTACCATAACTGAGAATATTATCTATCAGGCAATAAATGATGATTGCGACCACCCAGTGCCAGATCGGCATGCGTTTGATGCCCACGGCATAGAAGGCAATCCATAATATGGCAAAGGTAAAGAGGGGAGACCAGATATTCATATTGGCACAAATGACGGCCATCAGAAATGCAACAATCGGCAATACGATTTTTAATACGCGATCCACTTGACGTTGATGCTGGCGCTGTTTCTCGAGGACATCGAACATTTCATTTTGATCAGAGCTGACCATAGTGAATCCTTAATCATTTATAAAAACACTCTATTTAACAAAATTTATTCACGAAATGCCATGCTATGATAGACATAAAAATTCTCAAGAGAAAAATCAGATGCATAGCATTAGTGGGGTTATCTATCTCATTTTGGCAGCTTGTCTTTTACCTTATGTTTTTACCTTGATTGCTAAAAAATCGGCAGGGTTTCGTGCAAAAGACAATCAGAATCCGCGGGCATTTTTAGAACAGTCTACAGGCCTGGCCAGTCGTGCCAATGCCGCTCAGCAGAATAGCTTTGAAAGCTTACCACTCTTTATTGCCTCGATTCTGATGGCAGAATATATGGTCGTTTCACAAAGTCTGGTCATGACCTTTGGGATTGCCTATCTGGTTTTTCGGGTCATCTATGGGATCTGTTATCTGGCGAACTGGTCGACCTTACGTTCAATTGTCTGGCTGTTATCCTTATTGTGTCCAATAACCTTGCTGCTGTTAATTATCAAAATCTCTTAAGCCAAAAATAAAGCAGGTCGAGATATTTACAGTTCGATATTTTAAAATCAAAAAAAATCTGTAAAAACCGTTATAATTGTCGCGGTTTTTAAAAGATATAACTTGTTAAAGAGTGATGCTATGAGCTACAGCAATATCCCAGCGGGTAAAGATGCGCCAAACGACATCTATGTCATTATCGAAATTCCTGCAAATGCAGCACCAATCAAATATGAAATCGATAAAGATTCTGATGCATTATTTGTAGACCGTTTCATGGGTACAGCAATGTTCTACCCAGCAAACTATGGTTATGTACCAAATACACTTTCTCTAGATGGCGACCCTCTAGACGTATTGGTGGTAACTCCACATCCAGTAGAGCCAGGTTCAGTTATTCGTTGCCGTCCTGTGGGTAAACTGAACATGGAAGATGACGGTGGTGTTGATGCGAAACTGGTTGCAGTTCCACACGACAAACTGACTCCGATCTACAAAGATGTTCAAGAATATACTGATCTTCCTCCATTACTGATCAGCCAAATCGAACACTTCTTCCAGCACTACAAAGACTTGGAACCAGGTAAATGGGTTAAGTTAAGTGGTTGGGAAGGTGCTGATGTTGCTAAACAAGAAGTACTTAGCTCAATTGCAGCTTATGCAGAAGCAAATAAATAATTCATTTGCTTTTCAGTTTAAGTCTTTAACTTTTTAAAGCTTAAACAAAAAAAACCTGCACATTGTGCAGGTTTTTTTATTATGGCTTGAAATTCGGGTGAATTAGAATAATTTCACAGGAATGTCTAACCAGATACGCCATTCGTTGGTGTCACCAATGTAGTTAGATTGGTAATCATTGCTTGCACGGTAGTAAGAGTGACGTAAACGCAAGCTTGCATCTTTAGCAAAACCAGATTGAACAGTGTATTTCACTTGGTTAAAGAATTCACGTTCATGAGCATCGCTAGTCGCTAACACTGAACGATCGCCTTCAGGGTCTGCTGGTACATCAATATCCCAACCATATACAAATGCTGAAGTCCAAGATAGACCAGGAACATTTACAGCACCGAAGTCAAATGTGTATTGAAGTTGTGCTGATTTTTCATTATTACCAATGAAGTCAGACAGGTATGAGTTTGGTAGATAAATCGTTTGATGACCATCACCTACACCGCGACCCAAACCATAGTCATAGCCTGTGTTACCAGTATTCTGTTGGTAAGCCACCATGACATTGTGCGGACCAGTATTGTAAGTGGTAGAAATAGCCCAAATATTGTTGCTTAAGTTACTCAAGTCATTTGTGGTATGAGAATAAGTATATGCACCACCGTCAGCTTTTTTATCCCACTCAGTATGATAGCCACTAAAATCGTGAGTTAAAGTGCCGCCATTGGCTACTGCATAGCTATAGTTCGCATTCACATAATGACGGTCTAAACGGTCTTTAATATCTGTACCATAGTAAGAAGCGTTTAGCGCATCACTAAATTTATATTTCGCGCCCCAAACAACAGCACGATCAAGCTCGTTACCATCAGAGTCGATTTGGTCTGAATATTGGTTTTTAGTAAATTTACCAGCTGTTAATGACAGGTTATCAATTTCATTACTCGTCACTAATACGCCTTCAAAGTATTCAGGAACGAGACGTGCAGTATTTGATGCCAATACAGGAAGATCTAAAACTTGGGTACCATATACAGCAGTGGTATTAGATACACGAGCTTTCACATAAGCCCCACCACGAGCCCAATGATCATAAGTATCGCCAGCGCCTTTAACGTATTCACCTTTAGCGTTGAAACCATTTTCACGAGGAATCATACCATTACCGGCATTTTTGTTGTTTCCTAGTTTGAAAGAAGCATCACCGATGATCCCGGCACCAAAGCCGACGACACCTTGAGTAAAACCTGAATCCAGTTTTACGATTGCAGTCTGTGCAGCTGAACTTGTATCTGCTACGCCATTTTTCTTATCACGAGATAAATAACCAGTACGGAAAAGTACAGATCCTTCTGCGTCTTCTACAAAACCTTTAGACTCACTCTGCTCGCTAGCAAAAGCGGTTGAGATCAATGCAGCCTGAATCAAAACTGCCAATGTTAATTTTTTTGTGTTTTGCATTGGGAGAGAGCCTTATACAAATTGATGGAAATTTTTAGGAATTGTATAAGATTCGCTGAATAAATGTCATTTTTATTTACGATATTCCACTAAAGTCGATGGATTTTTTTTAATCTAAAGTGAACAATGGTAAGAGATCTAACAGTCTAAATCCTGACCATATAGTAAAAAAACAAATAAAAACAAAGATATTTTTTAAATATAAATTCTCTGAAGGGTATGACTCATGAGTGCATCAATAATATTTAAAATTAAAATTCTTAGAATGAAAAAGTTGAGTGTTCAAAATCTTCATTTTCTGTATCAGACTCTTCATTAATAATTTCTTAAAAGTGAGAATTGATTATAAATTATTGAATTTTAATATATAAATATTTAATTTAAATATTTATAAATCCAAAAATACGCATAGATTGCCGAATAATAAAAAGTCATTCTATGAGAGACACATTTTGTTGCTTAGCACTATTTTGAACTTTTTAATCCAGAAAGTTCTGAGTTTGAGCAAGAATCAAAAACTCGAATAGAGCAATCTGCTTCTTTACCTTTTATTTCTGCACCTTTTTTTAGCACAAAATTTAATCAAAGCGAAAATAGTTTCAAAATGGCGCAACTTGTAAATGATTATGTATAAGGGCGAAAAAAGAAAATAAATCTTTGAAAAAGGACCAGTGTTAAAAAGAATCTATCAAAGTGCTTTTTTTAAAAATTTAAATATAATTTAAAAACAAATACCTAGTGATTTATTTTATTTATATTCATCAGATTTCCGTTGTTTTATTCCAGATTGGCATAGCTCTTGCAAATTTCGAACTTGAGTTTAATCAATATCATAAAAACGTCTCAGACGATCTGGGGGAGTCATACAATGAAATCAACATTAAAAGTATTATCTTTTGCTTTACTAGGTGCTGCATCTTCTTTTACTTTCGCGGATGAACCAGCTGCTGAACATTCAGTTTCTGGAAATATCAGTGTACTTTCAAGCTATAACCTGCGTGGGATTACCAACACACCTGAAAATAGCGGAGCTACTTTACAAGGTGGGCTTGACTATAATCATGCCTCTGGCTTCTATGCTGGTTGGTGGGGTTCTACCTTAGATTATTCTTTGGTTGAAGAAGGCCGTGATGCTTTTGAAAATAATTTCTATGCAGGCTATAGCCATTCGGTAAATGATGATTTGGGTTTAACGATCGGTACGACTTACTACTATTACTATGAATCTGATGAAGAAACGAATGGATTTGAACTGTTATTAGGCCTGAGCTATAAAGATTTAGGTATTACAGCACAAACTCTTCTTGAAGATACGACTTGGGGGAATGCAGGGGATACTTATATCAAAGGTACTTATAGCTATGCACTGCCTAATGACTTTAGCTTAGACACCGCTTTAGGTTTATATGCTTATGAAAAGTCAGGTGACTATGTAGAAGAGACAAGTGAAAGCTTTGGTTTCCGTCATTTTGATATCGGTTTAAGTAAACCTCTTGCAGATACTGGTGTGACTGCAAGCATCAATTACATCATCGGTGGTTATGATCGTATGGATGTGAAACAAAAGAACAAAGTAGTATTCGGATTAGGTTATAGCTTCTAATTTTCTCTGAATAAAAAAGGCGACTTTAAGTCACTGCTGTCCCATAGTTTGCTTTAAATAAAAAAACCTGAGTCCTAACAGTTAAAATATGAGTGCAAACAAACACTTTAACGACCAGGATTCAGGTTTTGTCACATCAGAATACCGTATTTCATG